>CAZUPX010000628.1:0-4275 GCA_964622155.1 uncultured Planctomycetaceae bacterium
AGCGGGCCTGCGAAAAGGCCATCGAGCTTGCGCCAAGCGACGCCGCCACGCTGAATTTCTTCGCCTGGAACCTGGTGGCGGCCAGCGATGTGAAGCCGGCGCTGGCGGCCCTGGCCGTTCAAGCCGCGCTTCAGGCGACAAAGGCGGCGCCCGACGGCGCAAATCTCTGGAATACGCTGGGCGTGGCCCAGTATCGCGCCGGCCAGTGGGAGGAATCAATCGGGTCGCTCGCGAAATCCGAAGAGCTGGCGCCCGAGCGGTCGACTGGGTTCGACGGGTTTTTCCTGGCCATGGCCCACTGGCAACTGGGCCACAAAGACGACGCCCGCAAGTGGTACGACCAGAGTGTCGAGTGGATGGACAAGAACCAGCCGAAGAACGAGGATCTCCTCCGCTTCCGCACCGAAGCCGCCGAACTGCTCGGCATTTCTAAACCGGCGCCAGCGCCCGACGCCGCCCCGCGGCTGTAGCCGCATCTCATTACGGCGATTGTCTTTACCACCACGACACGAAGAGCACGACGGTCGGATTTAACATTACTTCGTGTCCTTCGTGCCGTCGTGGTTGAAATTCTTTCTGGATTCCGTGAGGCATATCGCCGGCCACGTCGCATGAAGCGGTGGGGCATCACGATTCCGCGTCCGGTCGTACCTGGGCCTGCTCAAACGTCGGAATTCTAGCCACAGAGCCACGGAGACCGCAGAGAAGGTTGCCGGACGTCAACGACCATCGGAGAAGGAGTCGAGGTTCGGAAACTCGTCGTTCTGCCCGCTCCGTGTCCTCGGAGTGCTCGGTGGCTAGGCCCGCCATCGTCCTGCCGGCCCCAAGCTTTTGCCCTCTCGGTGTCCTCGGGGTGCTTGGTGGCTAGGCCCGTTTGTCCTGCCGGCCCCCAGCATTTGCCCTCTCGGTGTCCTCGGAGTGCTCGGTGGCTAGGCCCGTTTGTCCTGCCAGCCCGTTGGGCCAGGGCCTCTTTCCTCCGGCCTCCGGCCTCCGGCCTACCGCCTCCCGCCTGATTCTGTGGAACAAACCCCGCGCCGTTTTCGCATGTACTTGTGGGTCACAACGTTTCTGGACTCGGATCGCCTGGGCACGCGGGTTGGGGATCAAAAACGCCAACTCGCCCTTGAAGGGAGCAAACGCATGTCACACCGCAGAACGGGCAGTTTTAAGTCGGGCACCCCAGCGGAGAGCAAGCACTTCGGCAGGCCGGCCCACGGCCACGGCCGCCGGCTGCAAGTCGAGGCGCTGGAAGAGCGGCGGCTGCTCTCGGGCACGCCGGAGCTGCTCAAGGATATCAATCCCGTCAACAGTCCCGCCGGCGGTTCGATTGGAGAAAGTGGAACAGACCCTTACTTCGTCGAAGCGGGAGGCGCGGTATTTTTCAGGGCCAATGACGGAATCCATGGCTTCGAGCTGTGGAAGAGCGACGGAACCGAGCCCGGCACCGTAATGGTCAAGGATATCAATGCGGTCAGCGGGAGCTCTCTTGCCACATCTCTGACGAACGTCAACGGCACGCTGTTCTTCCAGGCCACTGATGGAACCTACGGCGTCGAGCTCTGGAAGAGCGACGGGACCGAGGCCGGTACTGTCCTGGTCAAGGATATCAACCCGGGCCCGGCGTCGAGTTTGGATTTCCAAATCTACCTGACGAACGTGAACGGGACGCTGTTCTTCAAAGCCAACGACGGCACCACCGGTTTCGAGCTGTGGAAGAGCGACGGCACCGAGGCCGGCACGGTACTGGTCAAGGATATCCGCACGGGCAGCGGGAGCTCTCTTGGCGTTGACAGTATTGGTCGCCTGACGAACATGAACGGGACGCTGTTTTTCTGGGCCAACGACGGCACCCACGGCCGAGAACTGTGGAAGAGCGACGGCACGGAAGCTGGAACCGTCCTGGTCAAGGATATCAACCCGGGCGCTCCGGGCTCCGGCTCAGGTTATTCCCCCGAACTGACGAACGTCAATGGCACGCTGTTCTTCAGTGCCAACTCCCCCGGCACCTCACTCTGGAAGAGCGACGGCACCGAAGCCGGAACCGTCCCTATGCCGGGTTATTTCACTTACGAGCGGACGAACGTCAATGGCACGCTGTTCTTCCGTGAAGATTTTAATTACCCCGGGCTCTGGAAGAGCGACGGCACCGAAGGCGGGACCGTGCTGGTCAAGGAGATTTGGCCCCTGGGCAGCCTGACGAACGTGGGTGGCACGCTGTTCTTCGAGGCCGATGACGGCACCCACGGCGAGGAGCTGTGGAAGAGCGACGGCACCGAGGCCGGCACTGTCCTGGTCAAGGATATTTTCCCTGGCAGCGCGGAATCTGCTATCAATCAACACATGGTGGACGTCAATGGCACCGCGTTCTTCAGGGCCACGGACGGAACGCATGGCACCGAGCTCTGGAAGAGCGATGGGACCGAAGCCGGGACCGTGCTCATGGATCTCAACCCCGGCGAAGTTGGCTCCGGCCCCTTTCATTTGGCCAACGCCAATGGCACGCTGTTCTTCGCGGCGTATCATCAGCCCTACTGGTGGGAACCTTGGGTGCTGCGCGGGCCCTCGACCGTTGTCGATCACAAGCTGTTCTACAAGGGATCGACGAAGTGGAACGTCACCAACGGCGCGACCTTCAGCGATGACAACGCCATCGCCCCCGATAAGACCGCCTACCTGCCCGGCTCCGGCACGAGCGCCTTCTCGGCCGTCTCCAGCTACGACAAGGGCATCAACGGCCTGATGATCGACCTGTCGGGCGCGCACGGCGCGATCGCGGCCGGCGACTTCATCTTCAAGGTCGGCAACAACAACTCGCCGGGCACCTGGGCCACGGCCACCGGGCCCACGACTGTTACGACGCGTGCCGCTGCGGGCAATGGCGGCTCCGACCGCGTCGAGATCCTGTGGGCCGACAATGCCATCCAGAAGCAATGGCTGGAAGTGGTCGTCAAAGGCAACGACACCTTGGGCGGCTCGAACACCAACACGGGCCTGGCTTCAAGCTACGTCTTCTACTTCGGCCATGCCCTGGCCGATTCGGGCGCCGGCAACGCGGGTGCCTTCCAGGTGACTTCGGCCGATGAAATCAGTGCCCGCAACGATCCGCACGGCATCGGCAATCCGGCCACGATCTCCAACGCGAACGACTTCAACCGCGACGGCCTGGTCACGTCGGCTGATCAGATCATCGCGCGCAATAATACGACCAGCCTGAGTAACCAGTTGAAGTTCCTGGTGGTCGGCGCCGGCGGACCGTTCGCACCGATAGCCGCAAGCAGCTCGCCAGAAGTCGCCACTGGCGCGGCTGGCGACGGCGAAGTGGAAGACTATGTCTTCGTGACCACCGACGTATCGAGCGGCACGGTCCAAAGCAGCGTCAAGATCGCCCATCAACTGAATGGCGGGCCGACCCTGGCAAGTCCCGTCCAGTTCGGCTCTTCGGTGGCTTCGCTCGGCGACGTGGACGGGGACGGCGTGGCCGATCTGGCCGTCGGAGCCAGCTACGATGATACCGGCGGCACCAACCGCGGCGCGGTTTACGTGCTGTTCATGAACGCCGACGGCACGGTCCAAAGCAGCATCAAGATTGCTCACCAACTGAATGGCGGGCCGACCCTGGCCAACGGTGACCTCTTTGGCACTTCAGTGGCCACGCTGGGCGACTTGGACGGCGACGGCGTCACCGATCTGGCCGTCGGAGCCGCCTCGGATGATACCGGCTTCAGTAGCGGCGGCGCGGTGTACGTGCTGTTCATGAACGCTAACGGCACGGCCAACAGCAGCGTCAAGATCGCTCACCAGCTCAACGGCGGGCCGACCTTGCCAACGATCTCGCAGTTCTTCGGCCGTTCTCTGGCCTCGCTGGGAGACCTGGACGGCGACGGCCTCACGGACCTGGCAGTCGGATCCGACGGGTTTGCGGCCGTTCGCGGGGCGGTTTATGTGCTGTTCATGAACGCCAATGGCACGGCGAAAGGGAGCCAGAGGATCTCCTGGGGCACCGGCGGCGGGCCGACCCTGGCCAATGTTGACCAGTTCGGCCGTTCGGTAGCCTCGCTCGGCGACCTGGACGGGGACGGCGTCACGGATCTGGCCGTCGGAGCCTACGGCGATGATACCGGCGGCGACGAGCGCGGCGCAGTGTACGTGCTATTCCTGAATGCCGACGGCACGGCGAAAAGCAGCGTCAAGATTGCGCATCAACTGGGCGGCGGGCCGACCCTGGCTGACGTTGACCAGTTCGGCAGTTCGGTAGCCTCGCTCGGCGACCTGGAC
>CAZUPX010000629.1:0-2351 GCA_964622155.1 uncultured Planctomycetaceae bacterium
CTTCAGGGTTTTGCCGGTCCCAAACTCCCAGTACAGGAAGTCGTGCCGTTTCGGCGCACGACCGGCCTTCTCCTCCCCGAGCAATACCGGCACGACGGAGATACCGTCGATGCCCTTCGGCGGCTCCACCTTGGCCAGTTCCGCCAGCGTCGGCAGCACGTCGGCGAAATACCATGCGTGATCGCTCCCAAGGAACAGGCCTATCGACCGCGCGTGGCGTTCTGAGGTCAGGAGCGTGTTTTTCGCCAAGTCGGCAACACCATCCCCCTCCCCACGCCGCGAGGGTTGTTGCTGTTCGTTGGTGAAACCGTTCGGCCGCTCCGCATTGGGCCCATGCAGGCGGAAACGCAGCTCATGGGGTTGCTGGCACGAGCTTGTAGCCCAGGCTCTCCGCCTTGCGAGCCAGCGCTTTCAGCGTCCGTAGACGATACGCTTCTTCGTACGCTTGCTCTGCCTGACGCACATACTCTTGGCCGTATTTCAGCAAGCGATAGACGCGCTCCGCGATCTTCCGCGCTGTCGCCACCACGGCTTTGGCGCCGCCGCATCGCGCTTGAATCCGGCGATAGAACGCCCCCAGCGCATTCTTGGCGTGATGACAGCCCTGGGCCGCCATCCGCAGGGCCCGCGCCGCGCGATTGGCGCCACGCCGCACCCGACGGTTGAAGATCTTGCCCGCGCTGCCGCGATGCTGCGGACATAAGCCCAGCCAGCTCACGAAGTTTTTCTCGCTCGGAAAGCGGCTCAGGTCCGTGCCGATCTCGCTCAGAATCACCAACGCCGTCGTGTCGCTGATCCCCTCGATCACCGTCAGATCGACCCCCGCCATCCGAAACAACAAGGCGCGGGCGCCGAACTTCACCTCGTTGCCCCGAGGCTTCTGCCGTTGTGGCTTCGGCGGCAATGCTGCACCACCGCTCTTGTCCGCAAAGCCACGCAAGCACGTCTCGATCTCCTGGTCGCACGCACGCAACTGCCGCTGATAGAATTCGTACATCTGCACCGCTTGTTGCAGCGCAAACAGGTGCTCCTTGCGCCAGTTGCCGTACAGCGCCCGCGCGATCTCCGCTTCCGTCGCCTGGCAACGTTCGTGGCGATGCTTCGCCAGCTTCACGGGATCGCGGACGCCGCGGACGATGTCCTTGATGATCTTCATCCCCGTCTGGCCAGCGATGTCCGAAACCACCTCCGTCAACTTCACGTTCATCTCTTCCAGCGCCTTCTGCACGTGCTGCACGTGCTGCGCCGCGTAGCGCACCAGCATCTCCCGCTGGCGTTGGAAGCCGCGCCAGACCACGATCTCGTCCGCAGGCCGAAACGATGCCGTCAACAGGCCGTAGCTGTGCAGCCGCCGAATCCATTGGCAATCCAGCACGTCGCTCTTGGGACGACCGGGCGCGTGCTTCGTCTGCCGTGGATCCACCAGGATCACGTCGAACCCCTGGCTCGCGAGCAGTTCGTACAGCGGAATCCAGTACACTCCGGTCGATTCCATCGCCACCGTCGTCACGCCGCACTCCTTCAGCCACGCGGCGAGCGCTTCCAGGTCGGCCGTATTCGCGGCGAACTTCCGGACGCCCGCCGGCAGCTTCGCGTCCGGATTGACGAAACCCGCTGGCACGTCCTGGACCGCCACCGCGACGAAGTGCACCGCGGCATGCACGTCGATCCCGGCGGCGTACCGCTGCGTGACCGCCAAATCGGTGCCTGCTGCGGACGTGCGAAACTTCTTGCCCTTCTGCGGCGTCATGGCACTCTCCACTCTTGAAAATACGCTTGTGGAAAAATGCCGCAGGCGCGGGAGCGCGTGAATTCGTAGCAGTCTCCCAAACGGGGACATCCGGCACTCGCATGCCGGCGCCACCAACGAGGTTGTCGCAAGCTCCCGGGACCATGCTCACTTACGGGTATCAAACACCATGGAACGGCCGGCCACTTCAACCCGCGGCCTTGACAGCATAAACTACCAGGGCCGCTGGAGGGAAGGATTCCCGAGCCCAAGTACCGGCTTCGAGGTCATCGTGCCGGGGCGTCAGGGCTTTCGCGCTTGTCGCGAACTCAATCCCGCCTGCGGGAGCGCCAACCTCCATTGGGACCTCCCTCCGCGGTCTTTGCCGTTCCTTCCCGTGGTGCCGCCGCCAAGCGGCGTAAGCCGTTCACTTGCCCTTCTCCGCCACCTGACTCTTCCGCTTGTTGAGCGCGGCACGGACCGTGCTTGCCAGCTCCTGGGGGCGGTACGGCTTGTGGATGAAGCCCAGGACCCCTTCGCGTTCCGAATCGGTCATGTGCTCGGCCGAGTAGCCGCTGGCAAACAGCACCGGCACGTCGGCGTTGATCTGCCGCAGCTCGCG
>CAZUPX010000630.1:0-1959 GCA_964622155.1 uncultured Planctomycetaceae bacterium
GCCGCGCAACAACGTGCCACCCGCGGTGGTGCTGCCCGAGATCTTGATTCACCGTGAGGGTCGGGTCATTCCCGGCCAGTTTGCCGGCGAGATGGGTCCGCACCGCAATCCGATGTTCGTGAGCTACTCGCGCTTCAACGCCACCGGCTACGGCGCTTGGCCCGAGTATGGATTTCACCACGCCCGCGGCGGCGAAAACCCCAAGGACTTTGCGTTCGAGGCCCCCAATCTGTCGCTCCCATCGGGGCTCGACGCGGCGCGGTTCAACGGGCGGCTCGACCTGTTGCGCACGGTTGGCCTGCAGCAGCGGGCCCTCGAACAGGCTGCCGAAAACGAATCGTTCGACCGCTATCGGCAAAACGCGATCTCGCTATTGGCGGATCGCAAGACGCAGCAAGCCTTCAACGCGGCGGGGGCCGACACCCGCTCGCTGGATCGCTATGGCCGCAATACGTTCGGTTGGTCGCTGTTGATCGCGCGGCAACTGGTCGAGGCCGGCGTGAGCATGGTGCAGGTCAATCTGGGCAACAACGAAACGTGGGACACGCACGGCAACGCCTTCCCGAACTTGAAGAACTACCTTTTCCCGCCGACCGATCGAGCCGTGTCGGCGCTGTTGGATGATCTGGTCGAGCGCGGCCTCTTGGATTCGACCTTGATGGTGATGGCCGGCGAGATGGGCCGCACGCCGAAGATTTCCACCTTGCCGCAGTTCTACGCCGGACCGGGCCGCGATCACTGGGGCACGCAGACCGTGTTCTTCGCCGGCGGCGGAGTGCGCGGAGGGACCGTGATCGGCTCGACCGACAAAAACGGGGCGTTTCCGGCGGCCAATCCGCAAAAGCCCGACAACATGGCCGCCACGATCTACCAGGCGCTGGGCATCCCCCGCGAGTTGGCCTGGCACGACCATGCGAACCGCCCGCACTTTGTCTATCACGCCGACCCGATTCCGGGATTGACGTAGGAGGTCACTATGACCCACCTTGAATGGCAACAGCTTGAATCTACAATCTCCCGCATGACGGCCGAGGAGAAGGAGCGTCTCTTGTCGCTCGTGCGGACTTCACTTTCGATGGAAGTCCCTTCTCTCACTCCGGAGACACTCGAAGCGGAACTCGCGAGAGTCTCGTTTGAGGCCCCGCCTCTTCCCGCGGACTTCGCGCGTGCCGACATTTATCTGGACCACGACTGATGCGGATCCTGGTCGACACGGGCGTTCTCCTGCGGCTTGTCAATCGTGCGGCGCCGGAACATGCGGACATAGTGAGCGCCGTTCTGGCCTTGCGCCGGCGGGGAGACGATCTTGTAACGACGGCGCAGAACATCGTCGAGTTTTGGAACGTCTCAACGCGCCCGACTCTCGCGCGTGGTGGTTTCGGGCGCAGTGTCGACGAGACTGCCCGTTGCGTCGAGTTCTTCCAGCGCTTGGGACAAGTGCTGCACGATGATCCGGCGATCTTTGAACAATGGAAGCAGCTCGTGATCTCACGCGCGGTTTCAGGAAAAGCGGTGCATGACGCCCGAATCGTTGCTCACATGCTGGTGGCCAAGGTTGACCACATACTGTCCTTCAATCCACAGGACTTCCTCCGATATCGAGAGGTGACCTCGCTGACACCGGCCGACGTCCCGCGATGACGCGAAGTGTCGTCGCACCTTGGAGATCCGACGTCAGCAGCTTTACAACGTCGCCTCGTAGCACGTGCTGCTGTTGCACTCGCGGCGCGTGACGGTCTGGTCGTCGGCGACGGCGGCCACATGACTGCGACTAGTAATAGTTGGCCAGAAGCGTTTCCCGTCCGCCGGGTTCTTGCACCTCGTGAATCACTTGAATTCTAGGCACTTCTGGGAATAGTCGCTTGGCCAAGTTCACGCGTGCCTCGTTGTCTGACGTCAGCGGAATCGGTGGCTCGTTTTTAAATTCGAGGATGAGGTTCTCCCTCAGCACTGCTTCCT
>CAZUPX010000631.1:0-1686 GCA_964622155.1 uncultured Planctomycetaceae bacterium
CGCGGCTCTCGGTGGTGGTTGCCGTGATCGTGGAAAAGAGAATAACGCCGGGCGCCTTGGGCCAGTTCAGACTTTCGTGGTCGCGCCACAAGCGCCGCACGCCGATGGTCAGCAGTGTGACGCCAATGAGCATGAATACGCAGCCAAAGATGCGCGGGGCCATGTGGCCCATTCCCTGCATCTGGCCCGGGCTGGATTGAAGGACGAAGATGGGAATGGCGCTCATGAGCGCGAGCATGAGGCCGCAGGCGGGCAGCAACAGCGCGTCGGAGGCAAAGCCCGGCTTGATGGCGGCAATCGCCGGGTTCTGCGGGTGATAGACCACCGAAACTTCCGCGCCCTTCGGGTATCGCAGGCGCGCCATCTCGGCGTCCGAGGGGTCGCTCGATCCAGTCGCGCCAAAACGCATGGCATCGGTCTGGTATTCCCGGCCGTCCACCTTGTACGCGACGGTGACGGAATCCTGCATCACGCCGGGTCCCATCACGACGCCACTCGCCTTGGGCCAGCTCGCGCTCGCCACGCCGCGCCAGACGTTGCGCGCACCGACCCCCACGAGCAGCAGCCCGAGAAGCGGAAAGATGCTTAACGCAGCAAGAACCAGCATGTTCTTGAATCCCTTCATGGTTTGACCACGAGGCGCACAGAATGGCCCGCCCAGGTGCGGCCTAGCATACGCTCGCGCGGCACGATTGGCAATCGCAGGCTGTGGCTGGCGCAGACCCCGGTTCTGTGGGGTCTGCGATTTCCGGGAAAGAAATCTCCCGCTCGTTCCTGTAGATTCGCGGTGTTATGATTTGGTCAGACCGCGTCGCTTGGCGAGATCGCAGCCCGTGAAGAACGATGGCGTGCGCCAGCCCCGCACTATACGGTACGGGGCCATCCGCCGGATGCGTGGAGGGAGATCATGGGACCTACCAGAAAGGGGCTTATCGTTTTTGCGGTGACGCTTTCGGCGGCCTCAGCGGTGTTGGTCCACGCGCAGGATAGCCCGTGGGAAAAGACCTTTGATGGCGGCATGAAGGCCCTTCAGGAGGGGCGCTACGACGAAGCCGAGCGACATTTTAAGGCCGCCCTCGAAGAAGCGGAAACGTTTGGGCCGAAGGACGAACGCCTGGCGGGCAGCATTATCATGCTGGGGGCTGTTTATAGTTCCTCGAGAAGGTTTGGCCAAGCCGAGCCGCTCCTCCAGAGGGGGCTTCGCCTCCTGGAACAAGTATTGGGACCGGACCATCCCGAACTGGCTAGCACCCTCGGCAATGTGGCGCGACTTTACGAGCAACAAGCGAGGTATGCTGACGGTGAGTCGCTGCGACGCAGGTCGCTGGCAATCTTGGAAAAAGCTTATGGACCCGATGACATAAAAGTGGCTGGGAGCGTCAACGATTTGGCCGAGATCCTCCGCCAGATTGGCAAGTACAACGAGGCTGAGCCGCTCTATAAGCGGGCCATCCAGATTCGTGAAAATGTCGTGGGGCAGGACCATCCGGAGTTGGCGACGAATCTCAACAACCTGGCGACCCTTTACGTTCATCAGGGAAAACCCGAGCAGGCCGAGCCGCTGTACCTTCGCGCCTTGGCCATCGATGAAAAAGCCCTTGGGCCGGAGCACGCAAACGTGGCTCGCACGCTGAGTAATTTAGGCGTACTTTACCGGCAACAAGGCAAATACGCCGAAGCCGAGCC
>CAZUPX010000632.1:0-12542 GCA_964622155.1 uncultured Planctomycetaceae bacterium
GTGCCGCCGGACATCAGGATCTTCACGCCCGGCTTGTGATTCTTCTCGAGCAATAGCGTGCGCGCGCCGCCGGCAGCGGCCTCGACCGCGGCCATCAAGCCGGCAGCACCCGCCCCTACGATGACGGCGTCCCAATCTTCCGCTGCGTCATCAACCATCAGCGGTCACGACTCGCTTGCGAAACCCAGGACCAGGTACCCAGCGATCAACATACCTAGCAGTGCCAGAAACAGCGCGACAATGAGCCCCACCGACAGCGGGCTCATCGGAATCGGTTGACCCCGCTGCAATCGCCGCACCGTTTGCCAATGCTTGACCGCCGCGAACAGGTTCGCGACGACTCCCAGCAGCACCAGCGTTGTGCCGACCCACAGCGAGACGCCAAGCTTTGAAGGCGACGGCGTGCCCTCGACGGAAGCCAGCTCGCGCAAGAACAGCCCGAACCGCGCCACGACAAAACCAAAACCCATCATGGCCAGCCCGGTCCGCACCCAGGCCAACAAGGTGCGCTCGGCGGCGAAATAGGTTCGTGGATCGCCCGAGCCGTCCTGATCGTGCTTGTCTGTGCGCCGGTTCATTCGCGTCCAAACTGAAATCGACCCAATTCGAAGGGACGCGTCAATATAGTTCCGGCCGCGGCAAGCAGCAATTCGTCGTGTTACAATATGTCCGCGACTACCCGATGGGCCCGACCCAAACCGGAATCCACCATGGCCACTATCTACGACTTCGACGTGCAAGACATCGACGGCCGAACTCACAGCCTCGACGCCTATCGCGGCCGCGTGCTGCTGGTGGTCAATGTGGCGAGCCGCTGCGGATTCACGCCGCAATACGCCGAGCTTGAGTCTCTGTACCGCAAGCATCGCGAGCAAGGCTTCGACGTGCTGGGTTTCCCATGCGATCAGTTCGGCCATCAGGAGCCGGGCGACGAGGCCGAGATCAAAAGTTTTTGCACGTCGAAGTACGACGTGACCTTTCCGATGTTCGCCAAGATCAAGGTCAACGGGTCGGCCGCCCATCCGCTGTTCAAGTTCTTGAAGTCCCAACGCAGAGGATTGCTGGGGACCGGTTTCATCAAATGGAATTTTACAAAGTTTCTGACCGATCGCGGCGGTAACGTCGTGCGTCGGTACGCCTCGACCGTTGCCCCACCGCGGATTGAATCCGCCCTGCTGCCGATGCTGAGCGAAACACCCGCGGTATACTGCCATGAGTCGCAGGCGAGTCACGGTATGCGCACGGCCGGCGATGGGCTACAATCAGACCCAGCGAATTGACGATCCCTCCGCGAGGCCCACCTGCATGCCTTTTCGCCGCGAAGGACATTTTCCGATCGATCGGCGCACGTTTCTCGTCGCCGGCGGCCTGAGCTACTTTGGCGTGAATCTGGCGGCCGCCGCCGGCGACGCTCCACCGAGCCGCACGCGACGCGTGGCCCGCTCGACGATCATGATCTGGCTCAGCGGCGGCGCCTCGCACATCGACACTTGGGACATGAAGCCCAAGGCGCCACTCGATTTCCGCGGTCCGTTCCAGGCCACGCAAACCGCCGCGCCAGAAATCCTGCTGTGCGAACATCTGCCGCACCTCGCTCAGCAGACGAAGCACCTGGCCATCGTCCGGTCGATCGGCGATTTTGGACGCGGCACCGGCGATCATCACGCGGGCTATTATTACAATCTCACCGGCCACGCGCCCGACCCTTCGTTTCACCGACTGCTCAACGCCCGCAAACCGGAGTTGACCGACTGGCCGTCGATGGCTTCGGTCGTCTCGCTCAAACGGCCGCCGCATCCGAGCCTCCCGTCGGCGATCACGCTGCCGCACAAGGAAGGGGCGCCTGAGTTCACGCGGCCAGGCCAGTTCGCCGCGCGGCTGGGACTGGAGTATGACCCGCTGTTTGTCGACGGCACGCGCGAGTCGCCGCTCGATTTCACGGTGCCGGCCTTGGCGCTGCAAGGCGACGTGACGATCGATCGGCTGCTGGCCAAGCGCGGGCTATTGGCCGAGATTGACGCGGCCCAGCGCCGCTTCGACGACACGGCGGCCACCGACGACTACCGCAAGCAGCAGCGCAAAGCCATGTCGCTACTCACCTCGCGGACGACCAAAAACGCCTTCGATCTGTCGGCCGAGCCGCAGGCGGTGCGCGACAAGTACGGACCGGGCATCAACGCCATGTCGATGCTCTTGGCCCGGCGCCTGGTCGAGGCCCAGGTGCCGTTCGTCACCGTGTTCTGGAAAGGGGACAAGGAGGTGGACAAGCTGTGCATTAGCGGCGGCGGCTGGGACACGCACGGCAACAATTTCAACTGCCTCAAGGACCGCCTGCTGCCCGAGTTCGATCGTCCGTTTGCCGCCTTGCTGGCCGACCTGTTCACGCGCGGCCTGCTGGACGAGACGCTGGTGCTGGTCAGCAGCGAGATGGGCCGTAAGCCCAAGATCGGCGATCCGCGTTCCGGGGGCAACTCCGGCGCCGGCCGCGATCACTGGACAAGCTGCATGTCGGTGCTGTTGGCCGGCGGCGGCATTCGCGGCGGCCAGACTTACGGCACCAGCGACCGCAACGCCGAGTTTCCCACCTCCAAGCCGGTGGCTCCCGAAGACATCGCCAAGACAGTATTCTATGCCATGGGCATCGACGACCTCACCGCCACCGACCGCCAAGGTCGACCCTTCAATCTGATGGATGAAGGCAAGCCGATTCTGGAGCTGTTTTGAGAGCGGCAAACGTGACGGTGGCCGCGAAGGCGGCCGAGGATTGTAGCGGATGGCGACAGCCCACCGATCGAATCAGGAAAGAACCGCCGAGAGCCGCGCACGTGGCGACGGAGGTTTCCCGCGCCGCTACGCGGCTGATTGGTTGGCGGGGGCATCTCGCGTCAGCGGGCTGGCGCCCGCTGCTACACTCCCAGGCCCCTTTCGGGGCCCAGAGCCTCGCGGCAAGTTGTGTACAACAATGAGGGCGATGCCTCTGGCTATTGCACCCTTGGGCCTACGGTCCACAACAAATCGTCGACACTCTGCTTGCGCTTGCATAACGTTGTTGTATACTGCGGGGATGAGCGGAGGCCGACAGAATCCGTACTCGGAACTCACGCGGGAACTTGTAGCGGCCAGAGGACCTCAGTTCTAGGGTGTCGTTTCAGTTTCGTTTTCGGGGGTCATGAAATGAGAACGGTTGCCGGTATCGCAGTGTTAGCGGCTTTCGCCGTCATGCCTTATGTCGCCCTCTGCCAGCAATTAGACGTGACTGTGCGGAACCGAGAAGTGATTCGGGAGAATCTAGAGAAGATCAACCGTGGTGACGCGAGGGGGGCTGCATCGGATTGGGCGGAGGATGCGCAGAATTTCGGCCGCCCCGCAGGTCCTGAACGGATCCGGCTCGTGCTGGAGGACATTCTGGCAACCTTCCCCGACTACCATATGGAGGTTGTCGAAATGGTTGCGGTCGGCGACGTCGTTGTCGCTCGCTGCAAGGTGAACGGAACGCATCGCGGAGTTGGCAAGCTCAGTGCGAATGGCGGGATGCTGGTCGGCGTAAAGCCGACTGGTAAGCGGCACGAAATAGCTCACATTCATTGGTACAAGCTGCGCGATGGAAAAATCGTTGAACAATGGGCGACACGGGACGACCTTCGCATGATGCGACAGCTTGGCCTGCTGCCGTCGAATGCGGGTGTCAGCACGCGGTGAGCGTTCGCTTTCGCATAAATGGCCCAGATCGGAGCGCTCAAAAAGCTTCGAAAGCCGGATTGGTCACTTGTCACCGGCAGGACGTTTCCTGACTTGGCAAGCGGACCGTGATAGTCGTCCGACCAACTCACTGTTCAGCCACTTCCAGCGGCCGCAGGTGGTTGTGCGGTGGTCCTGTTTTGCTCTAAACTAGGGCTTTCACCGCGGTAAGGATTCGATTCTGAACCGCCATGGTCTGAGTCAAATCGCCAGGAACGCGCCATGCTCACAGTCCTCGGAAACCGCACGACGCTGTGCGATCGGGTCACGCGCCGCGAATTGATGCGCGTGGGCGCGCTGTCGCTGTTTGGCGGAATGACGCTGCCGCGCGTGCTGCGGGCGGCCGAGGAGACGGGGACATCGCCCGGCCGGGCCAAAAGCGTGATCCTGTTCAATTTGCTGGGCGGGCCCAGCCACATGGACATGTTCGATATGAAGCCGGAGGCCCCGGTCGAAATCCGCGGTGAGTTCCGGCCCATCCAGACCTCGCTGCCGGGCCTGACCGTATGCGAGCACCTGCCAAACACCGCGCGGTGGATGCACCGGGCCAGCCTGATCCGCACCGTGACGCACAACTACAACGCGCACAATCCGCTGGCGCTGCTCACCGGGTTTGCCGGCGGCGAGAACGCGCAGATCACGGCCAAGAACACCGACCCGCCCGACATCGGCGCCGTGTGCCAGTATCTCGGCCGGGTCAGCCCCGACGTGCCCGGCGCGGTGTGCATGCCTTGCTATCCGGGTTGGGGCGAAAAGATTCGCCGCCCCGGACCCTACGGCGGTTTTCTGGGCCGGCAGTACGATCCGTTCTTCTCGTTGTGCAAGCCCACCTTCGCACGCGAGCCGCGGTTCGCCAATTACGATCCGGTGCGGCCGATCGGCCAGCCGCTGATGCCGTCGTTGGACGCCATTCCGGAGATGACCGTCGATCGGCTCAACAGCCGCCGCTCGCTGGCCCAGCAACTCGACGAGCGCTTTCGCGAGGTCAACGCGTCGGGTGCGATCGACACGATGAGCAAGTATGCCCAGCAGGCGTTTTCGCTCCTCTCGTCGAGCAAGACTCGCGAGGCCTTCGACCTGTCGCGCGAACCCGACGCGGTGCGCGATCGCTATGGGCGAGGCCTGAGCGGCTCATCGCTGCTGGTCGCGCGGCGACTGGTCGAGGCGGGCGTGACGTTTGTCAGCGTGCACGCCGAAATCTTCGGCCACTACGGCCACTCGTACGACATGCACGAGAATAACTTCAACATGCTCAAGGACGAGAACCTGCCGATTTTGGACGCGGCCTATCCGGCACTCGTGGCCGATCTCGAAGAGCGTGGTTTGCTCGACTCGACCCTGGTGGTCGTGATGGGCGAGATGGGCCGCAGCCCCAAAGTAAATGCCAAGGCCGGTCGCGATCACTGGCCGCAGTGCGGATTCAGCCTGCTGACCGGCGGCGGCACCCGCTCGGGCATGGTCTATGGCGCCACCGACAAGCAGGCCGCCTATCCCACGCGCGATCCGGTGTCGCCGGGCGACGTGGTGGCCACGATCTATCATCTGCTGGGCATCGACCCGCAGACGACCGTGCCCGACCTGTCCGGCCGCCCGATCCAGATCGCCCACGGCGGCCAGCCGATCCGGGGCGTGATTGCCTAACTTCCATCTCCCCTCGAGGGAGAGGGTGGTCGCGGCGCGCCGGGACCGGGTGAGGGGGTCGGCGGCGGAGTATCGCGGTCCAATGAATATTAGTTGAAAACCTCAACACGACATCGCACAAAGCAACTTTCGACGAGGGAGACATATCATGGTAGATCGTAATGCCGCAGCGGCGACGCTCCAGCGCGTGCGGAACTTGGGCTTGATAAGCGAGGGCGAAGTGGCGACGGCGCTGGGCATCTTTGAGCCATGCTTCGCGTTTGCCGACGCGCTGGCCGCGGCCGACTCGATTCACGCACACATCAAGGTGGATGACGTCGCGACCTCGCCGCACGACGAGCTCGTCACGGCTGGGGGCGTGGTGGAAAACAGCAAGGAGGGTTACATCAAGTACGCCTTCGCCGGCGGGGTGAACATCATTCTCTCCTCGATCAGCGTCTCGGAAGACGACCTCGTGGAAACGCCCTGCGCCAAGCGAGCGCGGCCCTTTGTCGACCACATCGGAATCGACCTGCGGCGCGAGACGGCTGATGTTGAAGGACGATTCGAAGCCGTGCCCGAGCGGGCCGCGGCGAAAGGCTGGGGGCATGTGCCCCAGGGTGCGCCCGGCAAGCCGGTTTTCTGTTGCCATGTGGAAGTCGGGCGCAAGCATTGGGTCTATCCGGCCAGCGGCTCGTGCGGGCCAGGTATTCCGCTGGAGTTTTCGTGGGGAGCACTGAAGATCAATCCCGTGTCCAACGGCTGCGACCTGCGCCCCGCACGACCCGGCACCGCGGCCAGTGGGGCCGCCGCCCAGTGCAGTGCGCACTAAACTAAACACGCTCACGAACGGGGCGTATCCCGAAGTTGTTCACGCAGAATGAGTCACCGAGTTCAAACGTCCCGTCGCCTTGTCGTCATGCCTCAAGAGCCATCAACAGCACGAGAATCATTTCATGCGAAACCTTCCGCCGGCAGTTGGAGTTGTTGCGGCCCTGGTCCATGTTATGGGTCTGACGCTCCCTGATGCCAAAGCACAAGATGCCGACACAAGCTCGCACGCACAGACGCCCGTGGGCCGATGGCGAGCCGCCGCAGCCATGAGTGAGCGTCGCGAGTATGCCGGCGGTGTGCGGCTGAAGGACGGGAAAATCCTGGCAGTCTCGGGCCATCCGTTGCCAGGTAAAGGGTCGATCGCCAGCGCCGAGCTCTACGACCCCGCGACCGGAAAGTGGAGCAACACTGGCTCACTACGGCAGTCGCGGAACGGCGGTAATGAGGCAACGCTATTGCATGACGGCCGCGTGCTGCTCGCAGGGGGAATCACTGGCACGGTGGCCATTCGCGGCTCCGAGCTCTTTGATCCCGCGACCGGACTGTGGAGCGACGCTGGAAGCCTCAGCGTTGCCCGTGACACGAAAGCGACTTTGCTGACAGATGGTCGTGTCCTGGTTTCGGGCGGTATTGATTGGGATATTGACGGGGGCAAAGCGTATGCACTGGCCGAGATCTACGATCCTAAGTCCGGCGAATGGACGACGACAGGCTCGCTCCGCACTGCACGTTACGCTCATCAGGCGATCCTGCTCGATGATGGTCGTGTGTTAGCGGTCGGCGGTTACAAGAAGGGGGACGTGCTGTTAGCTAGCGCCGAGCTTTACGATCCCAAAACGGGACTCTGGCAAACCACCGGGGACCTTCCATCGCCGCGGGTCGCGTTCGGGCTGGTCAAGCTGCGCGATGGGCGTGTCCTTATAGCGGGCGGCTTCACTGGGGTCACCTGGCAGAAGCGGACAAACGTGGCGGGCGCGGCACTATACGATGCGAAGACGGGACGTTGGAAAGAAACAAAGCCCATGAAGGACAAGCGGGCCGGACTTTCGTGCACACTGTTATCGGACGGACAAGTGCTCGTGGCAGGTGGATGGGTGGACAGCGGACTGGACCTCAAGGCTGCCGAGCTCTTCGATCCCGATACGGAAACTTGGCGTCCAGCAGCGCGGATGACGGTCGCCCGCCGCAACCATCGAGCGGTGTTATTGCCCGACGGCAGCGTCCTGGTGATCGGCGGCAGCAACGCCTTCGGTGGCAGGTATCTGAACAGTTGTGAGATTTTCAGCCCCTTCTAAAGCCCTGCGGTTTGCCGGCGACGGATCGCCCCGACTGGGCTTGAATGATGGCCGCCGGAGTAGGAGAACCGGGTATTTTTGAGGGAATGGCCGCATTTTTCCGGACTTACGTCTATTTTTCACATATTCAGTTGTCAAAATTGGCTCGGCCGGTAATATTGTATGGAGAAGCAAGGACTTAAGGTCGCTAAATCATGGACTACGTCACAGAGAGTTCCGACGTCGGCATCCTCGATCTGTTGCGCAAGGCGGGTCCGCGCGGGGTGAATGAGCTGACGCGCGCTAGTGGAGTAACCGCCACGGCTGTGCGTCAGCGGCTGGTGCGCCTGATGTCGCAAGGATTGGTCGAACGAGAATCCCTGGCGCCGGCTGGTCGCGGTCGGCCGAGCCATCGGTACAGCCTGACCGAAAAAGGCCGACGCCAGACGGGAGCAAATTTTGTCGATCTGGCCTTGGCCCTCTGGAAAGAAATTCGAGCCATCGAGGATCCTGAGGTCCGGCGCGGCCTGCTCGCCCGAGTCGCCAAATCGATGGCCAAAATGTACACAGGCCAGATCAGCGGTGAGACCACCGCCGAACGGATGCAGAGCGTCTCGCGGTTGTTCGCTGAGCGGGATGTGCCGTTTAGTGTTGAGGAGTCGGGCTCGCTGCCGGTGCTGACGGCCTTGGCCTGCCCATACCCGGAGCTGGCCGAGCAGGATCGCGGAATTTGTGCGCTGGAGCGAATGATGTTTTCGGAACTGGTCGGCGGCGGCCTGAAGTTGACCGATTGCCGATTGGACGGTGACGAGTGCTGCCGGTTTGCGTCGAACTGACGGCCTTTGCAACGTAAGCCGGCGACGGTACAGTGCGAGATTCGTCGAGTACGGCGGCCAACCGTGCAAGGTTCGCCGAGTACAGCGGCCGAAAGATTACCAGTTCCGAAAACGTAGCAACCCGGACACAGCCATGACACAACCTTGGATCGAAGGTCGATTCGAAGAAAACGTGATCACGACCACGATCGAACAGGCGATCAACTGGGCTCGGCAATCCAGTTTGTGGCCGATGACCTTTGGTCTGGCCTGCTGTGCGATCGAGATGATGGCCACCGGCGCGAGCCGTTTTGACATCGATCGGTTTGGCGCCGGCGCGTTTCGCGCCAGCCCGAGACAGGCCGACTTGATGATCGTAGCCGGCACCGTGACCTACAAGATGGCCAGTCGCGTGCGGCGCTTGTACAACCAGATGCCCGACCCGAAATTCGTGATCGCCATGGGCGCGTGCACGGTCGGCGGCGGTCCGTACTTCAAGTACGGCTACCACGTCGTGAAAGGGGTCGATCTGGTTGTGCCGGTCGACGTGTACGTGCCCGGTTGTCCGCCGCGGCCTGAGTCGCTGTTGGAAGGTCTGATGCGAATTCAAGACAAGGTAAAGGGGCACCGGATCGCTCGGCAGAGAGGAGCCACCGTAGGCGTGAAAGTCGACGACGAGTTGCCGGTTCCGCATCACACCGGCTACGTCAACGCTCCGTCCGAGACGCCGCTATACGATCATCAAAAAATAACGGGCTAACCAAAATAGACAATTTGGGCACAAACGACACGCGATGAGCGACACACTGAAAACTAACGACCTGCATGTCTCAACGGCCGACGGCAAGGAAATTTTGCGCGGCGTCGACCTCGAGATCAAGCGCGGCGAGGTGCATGCCTTGATGGGACCGAACGGTTCGGGCAAGAGCACGCTGGGCTATGCGATCATGGGCCACCCCGGATACGAGGTGACCAAGGGGAGCATCACGCTCGGAGACCGCGACGTGCTGGCGATGGAGCCGCACGAGCGGGCGCGGGCCGGTATTTTCCTGGCGTTTCAACGGCCGATGGCGATTCCAGGCGTGAAGATGGCCGACTTCTTGCGACATGCCGCCACCAACGTTCGCCGGCCCGAGCGCAAGGAGGGCGAAGAGCTGATTCCGATGCGCGACTTTCGCAAGGAGCTCACCGCCAAGATGGAACAACTGCGAATGGACAAGGAGTTCGCACGCCGCTACGTCAACGACGGTTTCTCGGGCGGCGAAATGAAGCGTGCCGAAATCCTGCAACTTGCCATGTTGCGGCCAAAGTTCGCCATCCTGGACGAGACCGACAGCGGGCTTGACGTCGACGCCGTGCGGCTAGCCAGCCAGAGCATTGCCGATATCGGTGGCAAGGAAATGGGCATCCTGATTATCACTCACCACGAACATTTGCTGGAGCATAACCGTCCTGACTTTACGCACGTGATGCTCGGTGGTCGGATCGTCGAGACCGGCGGGCCCGAGCTGGCCGTGGAACTGCACAAGAAAGGTTACGACCGGATTCGCGCGGCCTATCCCAGCGCCGCAGCCGATGAAGCGGCCATGCAAAGCAAAGGCGCCGAGCCGGCCGTTGCGCATTAGCGCCATCGACAAAGCATCGAAAGAACCAATCGAAAGCAAACTGACATGGCGACTGAAGTTCTCAATAAACCGCACGACAATATCGGCGAAATCAACAAATATGATTTCCGCACCGAATCGAAGTATGTCTTCAAGGCTCGCAAGGGCATCGACGCTGACATCGTCCGCCAGATCTCGGAAATGAAGGGCGAGCCCGACTGGATGCGAGATTTCCGGCTCAAGAGCCTGGAGATCTTCAACTCCAAACCCATGCCGCACTGGGGCGGCAATATCGCCGTCAACTTCCAGGACATCTTTTATTACCTCAAGCCCGCGAGCAAGCAGGGCAAAAGCTGGGATGACGTGCCGGAGGAGATCAAGAAGACCTTCGACCGCCTGGGTATTCCCGAGGCCGAGAAGAAATTCCTGGCCGGCGTGAAGGCCCAATTCGAGAGCGAAGTGGTCTACGGCTCGCTGAAAGAGGAACTGGGCCGCCAAGGCGTGATCTTCACCGATACCGACTCGGCCGTACGTGAACATCCCGACCTGGTGCGCGAGTATTTCTCAAAGATCATTCCGCCCTCGGACAATAAGTTCGCCGCCCTCAATTCGGCCGTGTGGTCGGGTGGCTCGTTCATTTACGTGCCCAAGGGCGTGAAGGTCGAGTTTCCGCTGCAAGCCTATTTCCGCATCAACGCCGAGAACATGGGCCAGTTCGAGCGGACGCTGATCATCGTCGACGAAGGGGCCGAAGTGCATTATGTCGAGGGCTGCACCGCCCCGATGTACACCACCGAGAGCCTGCACTCGGCCGTGGTCGAGATCATCGTCAAGAAGCACGCTCGCTGCCGCTACACTACCATTCAGAATTGGGCCAACAACATCTACAACCTGGTGACCAAACGGGCGGTGGCCTACGAAGGCGCCCTGATGGAATGGATCGACGGCAACCTGGGCAGCAAGCTCACGATGAAATATCCGGCCGTGTATATGATGGAGCCGGGTGCGCGCGGAGAAATTCTGTCGATCGCCTTCTCATCGGCTGGCCAGCATCAGGACGCTGGGGCCAAGGTGGTGCACTGCGCCCCCAACACATCGAGCCGGATCATCTCGAAGTCGATCTCCAAGAACGGCGGCCGCTCGAGCTATCGTGGGCTGGTGAAGGTCGAGCGCGGCGCCAAAAAGTCGAAGTCGAGCGTGGTGTGCGATGCCTTGATTCTCGATCCGGCCAGCCGCAGCGACACCTATCCCTATATTGAAGTCGACGAGCAGGACGTCACGATCGGTCACGAGGCCAGCGTCTCGCGGATTGGCGAAGAGCAATTGTTTTATCTTACGAGTCGCGGTCTGTCCGAGGCGGAGGCCAGCACCATGATCGTCAACGGCTTCATCGAGCCCTTGATCAAGGAGCTGCCGATGGAATACGCCGTCGAGATGAATCGCCTCATCGAATTGCAGATGGAAGGTTCGGTCGGTTAGCGCACCTGCGCGATAACGTCCACGCATCTATGACCGAAGCTACCACACGCTTGAGCTTCCAGCAGGAGGCTTTCGAAGCCTTTTTGCAATCGCGCGATGAGCCCGCGTGGCTGCGCGATATGCGGGCCGAAGCCTGGAAAAAGTTCGACCAACTGCCTCTTCCCGGCCAGCGCGACGAGGAATGGATGCGGACCGACATCCGCTTGTTCCATCTCGATCGCTTCGGCATCCCGAGCGAAACGTCGGCTGGGGCGGTCCTTCCCGAGCCGTTGTTGAGCCGCGGTGTGGAGTTGGGCGGACACGACATCACGCTGGACAGCCGCCCGCTGTCCGCGCGGCTCAAAGCCGATTTGGCCGCCAAGGGCGTTCTGTTTGGCAATCTTGATCGTCTCGTCAACGAGCACGGCGACCTGGTGCGCAAGCACTTGTTTCGCGCCGTGAACCCGCACTCCGACAAATTCGCCGCGCTGCATGCCGCCGCGTGGTCCGGCGGGACGCTGTTGTACGTGCCGCGAGGCGTTGTGATTGCGGAACCGTTGCACATGCTGTCGGTCCTCTCGCCCGACGCGACGGATCTGGGCCATGCATTGGTGATTCTCGAAGAAGGCGCCGAAGCGACCCTGCTGGCCGAGACGGCCAGCCTGGGCGAGAGCTCGACCGGGCTGCACTGCGGCGCTGTCGAGCTGATCGTCGGTCCCAGCGCGCGGCTGCGCTATGTTAATTTTCAGAACTGGGCCAGCGGCGTCTGGCATTTCGCGCATCACAGGGCACTGGTCGACTCGGGCGCCGCTCTGCAGTGGACGATCGCCGCGCTGGGCAGCCGGCTGTCGAAGGTCAATCAACACGTGGCGCTGGTTGGGTCGGGCGCTGCCGCTCAAGTGAACGGAGTAATGTTTACCGAGGGCAAGCAGCACCTGTCTTACCACACGCTGCAACATCACCAGGCTCCCAGTTGCAAGAGCGACCTGCTCTACAAGGCGGCGTTGCAGGACGCTTCACGAACGGTTTGGCGCGGCATGATCCGCGTCGACGCCGGTGCTCAAAAGACCGACGGCTATCAGCGTAACGACAACCTGATGCTCTCCGATCACGCCCGCAGCGACTCGATCCCCGGTCTCGAAATCCTGGCTGACGACGTGCGCTGCACCCACGGCTCGACGACTGGCCGAGTCGATGAC
>CAZUPX010000633.1:0-1559 GCA_964622155.1 uncultured Planctomycetaceae bacterium
AGCGTGATCTCGCGGCAGCCCTCGCCGGCCAGTTGGCGAGCTTCGGCCACGATCTCGCGACCAGGGCGGCTCTGCTCCGGACCGCGCACGCTGGGCACGATGCAGTACGTGCAAAACTTATCGCAACCAATCATGATCCGCACGTACGCTTGAAACGGCGTGGGCCGCATCGCCGGATCGCGCAGCGGATCGTAACTTTCGAAGCTGCGCTCAATCTCTTCGCGATTGCCGGCCTTGCGGTCGAGACTGACTTCCATCTGCTGACCGGCACCCCCAGCGATCTTTTCGATCAATTCGGGAATCTGGTGCAACTGGCCCGGGCCGACAACCAGGTCGACGTACGGGGCGCGCTCGAAGATCAGCTTCTGGTCCTTTTGGGCCATGCAACCCAGGACGCCGATGATCTTGTGCGGGTTGTGCTTCTTGGCGTGCTTGAGCCGGCCCAGGGCGCTATAGATCTTGTCCTCGGCGTGTTGTCGTACGCTGCAAGTATTGAACAGAATCGTGTCGGCCTTGGCCGGCGCGTCGACCAGCTCGTAGCCGGCCTTGCGCAAGCTGGCCACGACCAACTCGCTGTCGAGCACGTTCATCTGGCAGCCGACGGTCTCGATATAAAGTTGCTTGGGCATACAGCAGCATCTTAACCCGAAGGCGGCTCGCGCGGCCAGACGAAGTTGCGGGCGCGGCTATAGGCTTTGATGGTAGAATCCTCTGAACGAAATTGTAGGCCTCATAGCCTGAGGTTGCCGTGGCACTGAAACTCGTCATTTATCCGGCCGTTGACGCCGAGCGATTCGCAAAGATCGTCGAAGCCGCCGGGCCGATGCAGGTGGTCAACGCGGCCGATGAGCCTGCGGCTCAAGAGGCAATTGTCGAAGCCGATGCATTTTTCGGCAAGATTACGCCGCCGCTATTGGCTGCGGCCACTCGGCTGCGATGGATTCAGTCGCCCACGGCCAGTCTGGAACATTACGTTTTTCCAGCACTCGTCTCGCACCCGGTCGTGCTGACCAACATGCGCGGACTGTATTCGGACGTGATTGCCGAGCATGTGCTGGGGATCATGCTGGCGTTTTCGCGCAACCTGCACACCTACATTCGCAACCAGATGGCCGGCCGTTGGGACCCGGTTGGTGGCGAGCAGGCGCGCGTCAGCTTTGCCACAGGCCCGGGGGTAAGCAACGCCATCGACCGGGCCCATCGCATGTTGGGCGATCAGGTGCTGGGTATCGTCGGGCTGGGACACATCGGAATGGAGATCGCGCGGCGCGGCACACAGTTCGGCATGCGCGTCGTGGCCGTCGACCCCGTGCAGACGAAGCCAATCCCAGGGGTCACATCCCTGTTGCCGCCCGAACGGTTGGACGAGTTGTTGGCGCAGTCGGATTTTGTGGTCATCGCCGCGCCGCACACACCGGAGACTGAGGGACTATTCACGCGGCGGCAATTTCAAGCGATGAAACGCACGGCGTACTTGATCAATATCGGACGTGGAACGATTGTGAAGCTGGATGACCTGGTGGCGGCGCTCAAAGCAGGCGAGATCGCGGGAGCGGGAC
>CAZUPX010000634.1:0-1573 GCA_964622155.1 uncultured Planctomycetaceae bacterium
GATCTGCTGGCCGAGTACCGTCGTGCGTCGCCGAGTCATCAGATTGAGCAGAACAAAAAGCTCCCGCCTCTGATGTTGATCTACGGCGCGCAGGATGAGCAAGTCGACGTCCGCACGGCCGACCAGTTTGTGGCGGCCCTCGGCCGCTCGGGCCGCAACGACGTCACCTACTTCCGCTTGGCTGATGCCGGGCACTGCCCGCACTCGCTGGTCCACGTGCCGTACCTGCGAGCTGCCGTCGAAGATTTTTTTGTCCGCGTGCTCATGGCATCGAAATCCAAAAGGGCGCAGTGAATCGCGTGACCGTTGTTGACGTCACAACGTACTACCTGGAGATGCTCGATCCACGCCTGCTGCGGCCGCGCACGTTCGACGGCGAAGGCTGGAACTCACGGCGGGCGCCGCGCGACGCGGCCGTCAATCGCGACTTCTATCGGACCGTGGGGGCCGATTGGTATTGGATCGAACGGTTGAGCTGGCCGTTCGAGCGCTGGCAGGCATACATCGATCAGCCGGGCCTCGAGACTTGGATCGCACACCTCGACAACGAGCCGCTCGGGTATTTTGAGCTCGACGATCAACCCGATTCCGGCGTCGAGATCGCGTACCTCGGCCTACTTCCGGCGTTCATCGGCCGCGGACTGGGGGGCGTGCTGCTGACCGAGGCCATTACGCGCGCCTGGCGGCGAGAGCCCGCGCGCGTCTGGGTCCACACCTGCACGCTCGACCACCCGCAAGCCCTGGCGAATTATCTGGCCCGTGGTTTCGAGATCTACAAAACCGAAACGCACAAGGAGTCGATCGCCTGAGCCCGTCTCTCTTCTCGGTGTCCTTCGTGCCTTCGTAGTAATAGGGAACCGAGGACAAAACCACAACGACACGACGGCACAACGAATAGCTACTCTCTCGACGGGGGAGACAAATCGCCGGGCTGAACGACGATGGTTTCAAACGATTAGTTCTCCAACATCTTTCTCGTGCCGTCGTGGTAACCTCCCTCGTATCTTGTTAACCACAAAGTAACCGTTCACGGGGTTTTTCCAAACCGATCTTCGTCGTTTCGGGCTTTTTTTGGCATTGAAGGGGAAATTGCTTGACGCCAGAGGGGGCAGACCGCCATGATGCTGGCTGGCTCCCATTCCCCCGCTTGTTCTAACAACGAGCATCACTCGAACCAGAGGGCCACAGACGCCGGTGCCTTTTTTGTTTTGAAGCGGCGGTCTGGGCAACATGTCGTGACCGCCTGAGAGGGAGAACGCTAATGACCACCACAATTCGATTCTCACAAGAAACAGGGCGCTTGCGCTCCGCCATTGCCGGTGGAACGCAAGCGCCCTTTTTCTTTGCTTGCTTGTAGACGATTAAGCTGACACCAGCTTCAGGAGCCCGCTCATGAACCGCATTTTCTGTTCGCTACTTCTTTTCTGCGCGACGTTTCTCGTTGGGCCCTTGGCGGCTTTGGCCATCACGATTCCCACCGTCCCCGTCGGCAATGCGGGTAACGCCGCCGACACGACCGTGATGTTTGACGGTACGAGTGGCTATGGCTCGGTCGCCTACGACTACCGCATCG
>CAZUPX010000635.1:0-3044 GCA_964622155.1 uncultured Planctomycetaceae bacterium
ACCGGTCGATTGCACGCTCATAGGCGTCGGGCCCGTCGTCGGCCAGAAACTGTGCCAATTCCTCGCGCGTCGGCGGCAGTCCGACCAAATCAAAGTACGCCCGCATTAAGAGCACTCGCTTGGGGGCATCGGCCGCAAAGCTCAGCCCCTTGCTGAATAGTGCTTGAGCCACGAAGGCGTCGATCGGCGTGCGGACGCGATCGATCGAAGAGAACGCTGGAATGGGGATACTGGGCGGGATCGGCTGGAACGACCAGAACGCCCGCTCTTCGGGAGTGATCTCGACGCCCGAGTCGAGCCGCTCGGGCTCATCGCGAGCCGTTGCCGCCCCAGAATCGATCCAGCGGCCGATCAAGGCAACCTGGTCCGGGGTTAGTTTGAGGTCAACCGGGGGCATCTCGCCGCTAGCAATACGCTGATAGAGAAGGCTTTCGCCGTGCTTGTTGGGCACGACGGCAGGACCGGAGTCGCCACCCGCGACGATCAACCGCCGCAGTCGCAGATCGAGCCCCCCCTTGGCCTCCTCCTCGCCTCCGTGGCAGCGGAAACAGTGGGCCTTGAGTATCGGCCGGACGTGCTGCTCATAGGTGATCGGCTGTGTCGCCCCGAGCGAAACGGTCAACACATTAACCGCCAGACATGCGAAACAGGCTGGCGAAAAGATCCCCGTCATCGCAATGGTTTTCGCAATTCAAGGAAGGAATTGAAGGCGGGGGGTCTGCCGCAAGGCCGTCGGCGGGTAGGTCCACATTGTACCCCATGGCGCGGCCGGGTCCCACCGGGTCGGAAAACATGCGGTTCCTGGGCAGAAAAAGCTTGCAATGGGCCGTTTCGCCGAAAAATCGACCGCTGGACGTGTGATTACACGGCGATTAGCTGACGGCCGGATTCTTATAGTCTCAACGCCTTACGGAGCCACGCTAACGCGATTACAAAGTGTCACGGCTCTCGTCTCGCGAAAGCCTATAATCTCAATAAGCCCTCAGTCGAGTAGTCAATACGCACTGTGGGCTCGAATTGGCGGAGGTGGCATTGCCGAGGAGGTTTTACCCATGAACTATAAGAAGATTCTGTTCGCCACCGACTTTTCACCGGCTAGCGATGCAGCGCTGCACTATGCCACTTCGCTGGCGCGCGACTCGGGTGCTCGGCTGCTGATCCTGCATGTCGAAGAGATACCGGCGCCGTATGCCGCGGGCGAAATGGTGCTGCCGGCGCCGCTGTATCCGAATCCCGAGATTCGACGGATGCTCGAGGCTGTCGTGCCCGACGATTCGGCCGTCCGCTACGAGCATCACCTAGTGCAGGGAAGTCCGGCCGAAGAGATCGTGAGCGTCGCACATCAGCAAGGCGTCGACTTGCTGGTGATGGGCACGCACGGCCGAACGGGACTGAAACGCGTGTTGATGGGCAGCGTAGCCGAATCCGCCATGCGCCACGCCGACTGTCCGGTGCTGACGTTAAAGCAAGGCAACAAGGTGCCGTCTGCCAGCAGTTGATTCTCAAGCGATGCGGCGCGAGTTGACCGTGCCGTCAACAACACGGCGCGCGGGTCGGTAAAAGGCGCGATTCCGGTCAGCCGGTGACCTCGATCAGGTTGCGCACCAACCTGACCCCGCTGAGTTGCAATACGGCGGCCTGCGCCAGTTGCTTCATGTAGAACGTGGGGACCGTGCCGGTGATCTCCGCGGTGCCCTCCGACACGCGACACTTTAGATGGCGCAGCGCCGCATACGGCATTGACTTCAGGGCATCCAACACCGAGGCTCGGATCTGGATATCCCGAGCGACAACCAAGTCGCGACCTGCATATTGGTCGGCTCTAGCGATCATGCGATCATCCGTGGGTTACAAAGTGTGTTGGTAGAGTCACCTCAACCATTAGCGAATTTCGTGCCAGAGCCCATATGGTAGGTCGATCGGCGTTTTTGCGGGATAATTGCGTAATCTCCGTGCGTATGCAGCCTAGAAGGTGTGCTGAGACGCTCCGGTGCACGCACCGGCAACGCCTCATGTGGCGTCAGGAGACTCAGACAACCAGCACTTACCCAATCTCTCTATGTTCGCAATGATCCTGGACAAGCCCTGCACTCCCTTGCGTGCGGCCGACGTCGAGATTCCAAGGCCCGAGGCAAGGCAGGTCTTGATTAACTGCTGAGGTACGCAGCACCACAGGCCGTAGCTGCGACCAAGGCGAGTTGAAGTGCCGCGGTTTGCCGCGGGCCCAGTCGTCGTGCCCAAGGTTCGACCAGCCACACCGTGCAGGGCGCGACAAGTAACGCGAAAGCCGCCGCAGAGCTTAGCTCAGCATACAGACGCCCACACACGAGCAGTCCGCCGTATAACGCGCCAAACAATAGCGCCACACCACGTCCACCGACACCGGGTCCCAACCACAGACCCGTCGCAAGCGCGCCCCCTTGTGTCGCCGCCAGCGCGGCGGCGATCTGGGCCAGCCGCTGGCTCCCCGAGTGACCCAGCGTCCAAGCGGCCGCAAGCATCGTAGTCAGCAAGATGGCGCTCAATCGCGCCGAGGAAACTCTGCGGGCCAACTGATCGATCACCACGATCCATCCAACCACCAACGGCACGGCAACGGTCGACACCAACAGCGCTTCATCCCGGTCAGGATTGTCCGGCGCCACGAGCGGCGCAGCCAACAGCCAAACGAGCGCGCCGACCGCGAGCAGCGCCGCGACAAGGCGCACCTGCGGCGCAAACCGGTACCATGCTTCCGCGCTGGCCAGGACGACTAGCGGCACCACGGCAACGAACAACCAACCGGTGACATCCCCGGGCGGAACGTCTTCGCGGCCGAACAGCATGAGCCAACCGCCGCCAAATCCGACGCCGATCGCCATAGGCCCCGCCCACAACCGGCCGTCGCGATGCCCAAGCCGGCGCCGCGTCGTCCACCATCCGACGGTCACCACCGCCGCCGCCAGCGTTGCCGGCAACAGGATACCAACGAACAGGTCTCGCGCCGTCAACATCGTAGCGTTCCCTCACATTGACTCGGGGTGTCATGCCCGCACAAACGCGAG
>CAZUPX010000636.1:0-2787 GCA_964622155.1 uncultured Planctomycetaceae bacterium
CGCAGCGACTTGTGCACGCCGCGGGGGCTTTTCAAGGTGCCAGCAGCAACCGGCCGGGCACCTTGAGGTAGTTGATCACCTCATTCAAAAATCTGCCGGCCGTGGCGCCGTCAACCAGGCGGTGGTCGTACGAGATGCTCAACGGCATCATCAGCCGGATTTCGATCTTGTCGTCCTCGCCGACCACGGGCAGCTTGCGCGAGCGGCCCACCAGCAGCACGGCGACCTCGGGCGGATTAATGATCGGCGTGGAATAGATGCCGCCAACCGCCCCCAGGTTGCTGATCGTGAATGTGCCGCCTTTCAGATCGGCCGGCGTGAACTTCGCGGCTCGCGCCTGCTCTGCCACGGCAGTAAGAGCCTGGGCGATGCGCGGAATCGACATTTTGTCCACGTCGCGCACGACCGGCACAATCAGCCCGCGTGGCGTGTCGACCGCCACGCCCAGGTTTACATACTGCTTGTAGATGATCTCCTCATTCTCCATGTCCACCGAGGCGTTGAGCATGGGGTGCAGCCGCAAGGCCTGGGCTACAGCTTTCATGACGAACGACATCATGGTCAGCTTGATCTCGGTGCCGACATAATCGGCCAGGCCCCCTTTGCGAATGCGCTCCAGCTCGGTGATATCCGCCTCGTCAAAGTTCGTGACGTGCGGAATCGTGGCCGACGAGCGAGCCATGTTCACCGCGATCGTCTTGCGGATCATCGGCATCTTCTGGCGCCGCACGGGCCCAAAGGAGTCTTTGTCGTCTGTGCCCTCGGGCAGCGCGGCGGCGGCCACGGCGGGTCGCGCGGCCGGTGCCGCTTGTCCGCGCACCGCGGCCTTAACGTCATCTTCGGTGATGCGGCCGTGCGGGCCGCTGCCCGTCACCAGTCTCAGTTCGACCCCCAGCTCGCGCGCCAGCCGGCGCGTGGCCGGCCCGGCCGGTGGCGTCTTGCTCGCGGACAACTCCTGCGCTGGGGCCGCATCTGCCTTCCGCTCCGCAGGGCTTGCCTTGGCGCCGCGCGGCCTGGCCTTAGCAACGGGTGCCGCGATCGCCTCGGCTTGCTCGTTCTGGTCCGACTCAGGTGCCTGTTCAACCGGCGGCCTTGCCGGCTTCGCCACTTCGGCCGGTTTGGCAGCCGGCCTGGTGTCCCTCTTGGCCGCGTGCGCTATCGAGTTGCCCTCGATCGTCAACAGCGGATCGCCAACCTTAACCTTTGAGCCCTTGCTGACGTGGATCTTGGTGATGCGGCCGCCGTAAGGGCAGGGCAGTTCCACGACCGCCTTGCCCGTCTCGATCTCCATCACACTTTGATCGGCCTGGATCTCGTCCCCTTCCTTGACCAGCACGCTGACGATGTCACCCGAGTCGACATTCTCGCCCAAGTCGGGAACTTTGAAGTCCGTAGGCATGAAAAGCCTGTAAGGAAAGGGGCCGGGGGCTAGGGGCTGGGGAGGAGCACTGAGATCAATCCGTCGATTCCAATAGGCCCTTCAACTTCTTACGCTCTTTGCGGATTGATCTTCTCGGGATCGACGCCCAACTGCTTGATCGCGGCGGCGACGCACTTGGGCTCGATTTGATTCTGTTTCGAAAGCTGGTACAGCGCGGCCACCACGATACTCTCTGCGTCGACTTCGAAGTGACGCCGCAACTGGGCACGCGTTTCGCTGCGGCCGAAGCCGTCGGTGCCCAAGGTCGCCAAACCACCGGGCACGAACGGACTCACCTGCTCGGCCAACGCGCGCACATAATCGCTGGCGCTAATGACCGGCCCTTCGTGTCCCGCCAGGGTGGCGGTGATGTACGGCACTCTAGGTTTTTCGGTCGGGTGGAGCATATTCCAACGCTCGGCCGCCGTTGCGTCGCGTGCCAACTCCGTATAGCTGGTCACGCTCCAAACGGTGCTGGACACCTTGAACTTCTCGGCGAGGATTTCGGCGGCGCGCTGCGCCTCGCGCAAGATGGCTCCGCTGCCCAGCAGTTGCACGCGCGGTCCTTTGGCAGCGACTTCGGTGCTCGACAGCTTGTACATGCCGCGGATGATGCCGTCTTCCACGCCGGGCGGCATGGCGGGGTGGCGATAGTTTTCGTTTTCCACCGTGATGTAGTAGATCGCGTCTTCGCCGTCCTCGTACATCCGCTTCATGCCGTCGAGAATGATCGTGGTCGTCTCGTAAGCAAACGCCGGGTCATAGGCCCGCACGGTTGGGAAGGCCAGGGCATTGAGCAGGCTCTGGCCGTCTTGATGTTGCAGCCCCTCACCGGCCAGAGTGGTGCGGCCGGCCGTGCCGCCGATCAAAAAGCCCTTGGCCCGCGAATCGCAGGCGGCCCACACCAGGTCGCCGATGCGCTGGAAGCCGAACATCGAATAGTAAATGAAGAACGGAATCATGTTGATTCCGTGCGTGCTATAGGCGGTGCCGGCGGCGATGAAGCTCGACATCGAGCCCGCCTCCGTGATGCCCTCTTCCAGCAGTTGCCCGTCCTTGGCCTCGCGATAATAGGTGAGCATGCCCGCGTCGACTGGTTCGTAGAGCTGCCCTGCGTGCGAATAAATACCGCACTGGCGAAACAGTCCTTCCATGCCGAAGGTCCGCGATTCGTCGGGCACGATCGGCACGATATACTTGCCGACCTGTTTGTCTTTGAGCAGCTTCGACAGTAAGCCGACGAAGGCCATGGTGGTCGAAACTTCGCGATCGCCGCTGCCTTCGAGAAATTCGCGATAGCCGTCGATCCGCGGCACGGGGCTGGTCACCGGCCTGTTGACACGCTGCGGCACGAAGCCGCCGAGCGC
>CAZUPX010000637.1:0-3697 GCA_964622155.1 uncultured Planctomycetaceae bacterium
TGGCGCCGATCCAGGCGCGGCGCCGCCAGCGGCTGCGCCGGGCAATCCGAACGCAGTTGCCCCCGACGGCTCGCCGGCCGACGCAGCGGCGCCCGACGCGGGTCCCACTGGATCGGGCTGGGTCATCCAACTGCGCGGACATCACTTCCACAATAAAGTTACCACCGGTATGGATTGGGGGCCTGGTTTTCTTCGTGACATGCTCATCAAACAAATCCGCGACCGCAAAGTGAAGCTCAAGGGCCTAGACGGCAAGGACGTCGAAGTTTCGATGAAGGACCTGGGGGTCGGATATCCGGTCATCGTCTCCGACGATGGTCGGCCCAAGGACTTCCCATTCATCGATCCCAATCAGACGCCAAAGAAAGACGACAAGGGAGTTCCTGAGCCGCTCAAGTCCATCAATCTGCGAAAGTTCGACTTCACGTTGCAGTTCACGTGGACGCCGACTCCAGCCAGCAAGCGCCAGGAATTGCAGAACGAGCGAGCCAAGGGACAGAATAGCGCGTTCGCCGGCGGCGCCGATACCGCGCCGAAGGGGGGCAACTGAAGTGGACCAACTCAGGAATATTTTGGGCCTTCTCAAGAAGCATCATTTCTGGCTGCTGGCCGTGATCTGCATGATCAGCGGGCTGGTCGGCTGGTCGATGGCTTCCAAGTCACTCTCGGCGGCCTACAAACAGAAGAAGGGCAATATCGAGAAGGCGTTCCGCGGCTTGAAGGAGATCAGCGACACCAATCCGTTTCCGAACTCAACGTGGAAAGACGAAGTCGCGAAGCTCAAGGAAAGGGAACAGCAACTCGTCGACAAGGCCGCGGCCGAACTGTACGACCAACAGAAGCAGATTCTCAATTGGCCCGATTGGCTCGGATCAAAGTTCCTGACTGACATCCAAAAAATTGCGCCGGGGGCCGAGATTCCGGAGGACGACTGCCTTCTCTACGCGACCAACATCAATGAGGAAAACAAGGCCGTTGAGCACCTGTTGGCGATCATTAGAGCAACTCCCGGCGCACAAGCGGCCGATGCACCTGGCGCAAGGGCACCGCCAAAGGAACGCGACGACAGCGGCGCCCCCAGGGTCGTGTGGGACGATCAGTCACAGGTTCCGCTACTGCTGAATTGGAAGGGCGCCACGCCGCAGCCGGCGAAGGTCTGGTTAACGCAAGAGGACCTGTGGGTCTACGCTTCCGTTTTGCGGATCATCGGCAAGATCAACGGTGAGGAATTCGTCCTGCGGATTCCGCGAATCGAAAGCCTGACAATCGGGGCCAAGGCGGCCACCGCGCTAGAGCGCGGGATGGGGCCAGGGCACATTGAAGTCGCTGCCCAGGCCGCGAGCGGCACAGGCGATGGAATCCAACAGGGCGGAGGTGGCGCCGGACCTGCGGCCAGTAGCGATGCGGAGGCTGCACCGGCCCCTGACGAAGGACGCTATGTCGACGCCAATGGCAAACCGATGGCCGGCGGCGGCGCGGCCAAAGAGCCGTTCAAGCGAATGCCGGTCTATCTCAAGCTGTCGATCGACCAGCGCGAGATTCTCAAATTGCTCGTCGAGTGCGCCAATTCACCGTTGCCCATCGAAGTCCGCCAGTTGCGGATTGGATCCGGCTCCGGCAAGAACGCTGCAAACTCAAGCAAAGTGAACGAGAACGCTGGCGGCGGCGCCGGCGGAGCGAATGCCGAGGCCGAGTCGCACAACCGGCCGCTCGAATTGGGCGGGATCATCTACATCTACAACAAACCAGTGTCGAGCCAGCCGGCGGGTGACCAGCCTCCCGCCACGGCGGCAGCGCCGGCGACCGGCGCTACGGACGGTTGACGCGCGGAAAGAACAGACAATCGGGTACCGTTATGAAAGTCAAAATGAAGTTTGACCTGGCGGCCATCAAGGAATGGTTTCTTGCGCATGGTGAGAAAGTTTTCTTCGGCGCCATCGTGTTGGCTTTCGCCATGTTCACTTGGGGCGCCGTCAAGCGCGAGGTGCTGGACGCGGCGAAAGACCCAGAGACGTTGAAGGCTAAGGCCGCGGAGATTCGTACTCACGTCCAGCAATCGCAGTGGGACCCGAAGCGCGAAGGCGTCGAGGTCGTCGATTACACCACGCGGGCCAAACGCGAGCCGGTCCTGGCCACGAACTTTCCGTTTCCGACCCCATTCGACGGACCGTTGGCCGACGACAAAGCCAAGCGCGACGACCCCAATCTCTTCGGCGTCGAAGAACTGCGCGTGGCCTCGGGCATCAGCATCTTTGAGCTCAAGGGAGCGCGCGCGGGGGGTGGAGCCGATGCCGCCACGCTCAAGGCCCAGCCCTGGGTCGCGATCACCGCCCTGGTGCCATTCCAGAAACAAACGCAAGAATATGCGCGGGTGTTTCAGAATGCGAAGGGCGACATGAAGAATAGCACTGAGCCGGAATACACGGCGATCATTGTGTATCGGGCGGAGGACGTCGGACGCGAGTTGACCGACGCCGATTTCAAGCCCATCCCGGTGCCCGTCGACTTCCAGGAAAAATGGAATGGCAAGGGCGACGAGATCGTCAACAAACTATACGTCGATGACAACCTGACGGCGCCCTTGGGACCGCTGGCCGGGAAGGCGGCGTGGGATCAGTCAGTCGGCCATCCAAAAATACCGCTGGCCGAAGACAAGCCGGGTCAGGCGCCCGCGCAGGCTGCCAAGGATGAAGACAAAGATAAAGACCAACCCGCTGCCGATGCCCCCGCGGCGCCTGCAGGACGCGTTCGACTCGGTCAGGCCCTACCAGCGGCACCCGTCAAGCCCGAGGCTGGCAAAAGCGGAACCTCCGAAGCGCCCGAAATCGCGTACAAACTGTTGCGAGTCTTCGACTATTCGGTCGAGGCGAAAAAAAAGTACAAATATCGCGTGGCGCTGGAAGTCAGAAATCCCAATCATGGTCAGCTACCGCATTATCTAAGAAACCCCGACAGCGGAAAGAAAGAAGTGATCGAGACCGCCATGAGCGCCCCGACCGATCTGGTCGCGACGCCGACCGGCTATCGCGTGCTGGCCGCCGGATTGGCGGCAAAGAGTCCGAAAACTGATCCGGCCGCGAAGATCATGGTCACCAGGATCGATGCGAAGGAAGGAATCGAGCCGGCCGGTGAGCTGGAAGTGTCTCGCGGCTCGATAGCCAATTTTTCCGCCAAGGAGCTGCGAGTCGTCGATCCACACAACCAGGTGAAGGAGTTGAGAGACGTGGAGATCAAGACGAACGTCGTGGTGTTGGACGTTCGCGGGGGCAGGCCCTTGGTGCCAAAGAAGGACGCGCTGAGCCCGATTGAAGTCTTGATCCTCGATCCCGACGGGAACCTGTCGGTGTGCAATGAATTGGACGACGCGGGACAGGTGGCCAAGCGTCGGCCACCCGAGGAATCGTCGACCAAGAAAAGAGATGTTTTCGAGGACGATTCAACGCCAAAAGCGCGGCCGAAAAAGTCGAAAAACCGATAAGGCCGCCGCAAGCGACTTTCGAATCCATATGCCGTGCCGGCGCTTCGCAAGCGGGTCCGCGCTTGCTGTGCATACTAACCCGACGCGCAAGTTTTGATGTTGCGCTTTTGAGGTGCGACAGTGAAAATCGCCCTGAAAACGCGACGGTAAGCGTGCTAATCACCCGTTTTCTCAAACGAATCGTGAAGCGATCTATCCTCTTGCGTGCCAACGCAATAC
>CAZUPX010000638.1:0-6686 GCA_964622155.1 uncultured Planctomycetaceae bacterium
CTCGACCGCCCCTATCACATGCAGCAATTAGGCACGATCTACGCGAATCAGGGGCGCGTCGCGAAAGCCAAACAGTTGTTCGAGCGAGCGCTGGCCAAGGACCCAGAGGCGATCGACTCGAAATACCAGCTCGCGCTGTGCCACATGGCCCAGAAACAGTATGCCGAGGCTGTCGATCTGCTGGAGCAAGTACAGACCAAAAAGCCCGACTACGACTACGGCATGGCCTATCTACGCCTGGCACAGTCGCAGCAGTTTGTGGGCAACAAGCCCCGCGCGGCGGAAGTGTATCAGACGTTGCTGCGGTTCTATCCGGGACATCCCGAGGGAAGTTATTACTATGCCTTGCTGTTGGCCGACGACCACAAGCCGCAGGAAGCGCGGCAGTTGATGCGCGACTTGATCTTCACGGTGCGATACAGTCCCAGTTTCCATCGCCGCCGCAACCGACATTGGTCGCTCAAAGCCCGCTGGTGGCTGTGGCGGCATCGGCGGGATTAGCTGCGGCATGTGCGGGTTGTCACCAGATCGTGAATAACTCGCGAAGGTGTGCAGCGACGCCAGGATGGGTCGCATTCGGGCGTGAATCACGATGCGGCCAACAGCTCGGGAATTGCCACTCCGTCGGTGACGATGGGAGTGGGACGGCCGGCGAGGTTTGGGATTGTCACCCGCTCGCAGTCGATGCCCAGGTGTCGATAGATCGTGGCCAGGAAATCTTGTGGGCCAACGCGGCGGTCGACGACGTTTTCGCCCCGAGGATCCGTGGCGCCGATGACCTGCCCGGTTCGGATTCCACCGCCGGCCCAGATGAGCGAATTGGCTTGTGGCCAGTGATCGCGGCCCGGCTGCACGGTGCCGGCCCCAGCGCTGGCAACACCCGCACCGCTGCTGGCGACATAAGAAATGCGCGGCGTGCGGCCAAACTCACCCGTGACAACGACCAACACCCGGCGGTCGAGGCCCCGCTGGTAAATGTCGTCGATCAAGGCCGCCACGGCTTGATCGAAGCATGGCGCGCGAAACTTCAACGCGTCAAACACATGGTGATTGACCGCGTGGTCATCCCAGTTCGCGACGCGACCACACAGCGGGCCGTCAAACGTGGTGGTCACGATCTCGACTCCGGCTTCGACCAGCCGGCGAGCCATCAGGCACTGCTGCCCCCACTGATTTCGGCCGTAGCGGTCGCGGACTTTGGGACTTTCCTGATTGAGATCGAACGCCCGTGCGGCTGCGGGGCTTGTCAGCAAGCTCAAGGCTTGTGTCTCAAAGTCGTCCATCGCGTGCATCACGCCCGATTGATCGACTGATCGGCGAAGGTCGTCGAACGAGCGTCGCAGGCGCACACGCTCTTGCAGGCGGCCCGCTTGGGCCGAGTCGGACAACCCGATATTGGGCAAACTGAAGTTTGGTGCATTCGGATCGCCGGTGACGGAGAACGGCTCGTACGACGGACCCAGATAGGCCGGTCCCGCGATTTGAAAGTTGTCGTAGCGCGTGATCGGGTTGACGCCGACGTAGTTGGGCAGTTGCCGCGATCGCCCCGATCGCAGGTAGTGTGCCACGCTCATCAGGTCCGGATAACCGGGCACCGGTTTGTCTTGCGCGTCGGGGTCGCCCGAAAGTAGCTGCAACGAGCCGGCAGGATGCCCGCCGCCGGTATGCGCCATCGAACGGAGCACGGCAAATTTGTCCGAGAGCTGCGCCTGGCGCGGCAGCAACTCCGAAAGATGCAAGCCTTGCGTCTTGGTGGCAATTGTGGAGAACGGCCCGCGATAGTCCGAGCTGGCCTCGGGCTTGGGATCGTATGTATCGAGATGACTGCAGCCGCCGCGCAGCCAGACAATGATCACCGCCGTGGGTTCCGCTGTCTTCGTCGATGCCTGCGCGCGGAGTCGCAGCAAACCGGGCAGCGAGAGCGTGCCAAACCCGGCCAGACCGAGCCGCAAAAACTGACGGCGCGATGCGCTCGATGGCGAGAATAATGTCATGCGGTGCCGAGACGCGATGCGGTGCCGATCTACAGAACAACTGGCTATCAGTCTATCTGGAATGCGCGCGTTCTTGAAGCGACAATTGAAGCGTCGTTTACCGTGTTTTTCCGGCAGTTGGAGTGCAAACCGTCAATTCGCCGTCCAGCCTTGATATAATCGGCATCCTGTGCCGGCAGTCGCACTCTGGAGAAAGCAATAGCCATGTACGGACAAAACCAACGCTCGACGCGTCGCAGTAACCGTCGCCAGTTTCTTGGTGCTACGGCCACGACGCTGGCCGCTGGCGCCATCGGCGCGCCGCTCATCGTTTCGCGTCGTGCGCTGGCCGCGCCGGGCAAGCCAGGTGCCAACGACCGCATTACGGTGGGCGCCATCGGCGTCGGCGGCCGCGCGACTCTGTTGCTGCAACAATTGCCCGAAGGTGCCCAAATCGTCGCGCTCAGCGATTGCAATCTGCCGCGGGCCGAGGCCTTCAAGGCCAAGGCCAACGGCGACTGGCCTGTCTATCAGGACTATCGAAAACTGCTTGATCGTCAGGACGTCGACGCCGTGATTGTCGCCACCGGCGAGTTTCAACGTGTGGTCCCCTGCATTCATGCCTGCCAGGCGGGCAAGGACGTCTACGCCGAAAAACCACTGACACTCTATGTGCGCGAAGGCCGCGTGCTGGTCGACGCCGTGCGGCGTCACAGTCGTGTATTGCAGGTTGGTACGCAGCAGCGGTCGATGGCCATGAATCGCGTGGCTTGCGAACTGGTTCGCAGCGGCGGATTGGGCAAGGTGCTGAAGGTGCGCGCAATCAACTATGGCGGCGCTCAAGCATCACCTGACCCGCCGCCGCCCGAGCAACCCGTGCCGTCGGGCTTGGACTGGAACATGTGGCTCAACCAGGCTGCCATGCGGCCATTCAATCCGGACTGGATGGGCTGGATGCGATGGCGCGATTTCTCCGGCGGAGAAATGACCAATTGGGGCGCGCATGGGATCGATCAGATTCAGTGGGCACTGGGCATGGACGACACCGGCCCGGTCGAAATGAAGCCCCTTTCCGAGGGACCAAACGGCCAGGTCTCGATGCGTTATGCCAACGGAGTCGAAGTCCAGTTTGTCCTCGAGCCTGGGCATGGTCCGATGGGCGGCGCAGTCTTCACCTGCGAGAAGGGCAAGATCGAGATCAATCGCAACAAGTTCGGCTCCAACCCACCAGAGATTGCGGCGGAGCTGAACAAAAAGCTCGACGTGGCGGAAGAAGAGCGGAAGTGGAGCGACGACTTGGCGCTGTGGCAGGCCCGCTGGCACATGCAAGACTGGCTCGACTGCATCCGCAGTCGCAATCGGCCCGTGGCCGACGTCGAAATCGGGCATCGCTCGGTCAGCATCTGCCATCTGGCCAACATCACGCGTGCGGTCGGCCGCCCGTTGCGCTGGGACCCGGCACGCGAACAGTTCATTGGCGACGACCAGGCGAATGCCCATCTTGACCGTCCGCGCCGGCAAGGATTTGAGTTGCCGGCGGCATAGGCTCGCTGTCGGGAGAGATGACGCCGAGCGTTATCCTTCTTCATCGGCTGACGGACCATACAGCCCGGGGACCGAGATGTCGTTGAGCCGCAGATACACGCAAAGATGCGCGCGGTGGTGAATGGTGTGGTTGATGACAAAGGCACGGATGACGCCGATGCGAGGCATCGTGATGATCGGCTTGCCGCCCGAGAGCAGAGACCATTGCTTCATGAACGCCCCGTCTTGCGTAGCCGCGATTGCCTTGCGGGCCGCGGCAACGTTTTCGTCGAACATGTCGAGCATCTGTTGACGGCTGGTCAACTTCGGAGACTGGTAGGGCTCACCTCCCACCGGATTGATGTCCCACGAATCCTGCGTCAGCGTGCCTTCGACCCAGCCGGGTATCTCGACCAGATGCGCGCCGACCCAGCCGATCGTGTTGGATTTTGGGTGTGCCTTCCAGTCGAGCTTGTTGTCTGGAATGCGCTCGAGCGTTTTTCGGGTGCCCGCCATTTCCTGTTCGAATTCGGGCAGGATCGCCTCAGCAATGCTCATGGTATGCTCCTTTAAGTGACGGCGGGTTCGAAACGTCCGAAAAGTATCTCAAGATTACGGCTGGGCGCCGCTTTGGTCCAGAGACCGGTGCGCGTGTCACGACACTTCCCGGCCCTGAAGCGAGCGGTGATCTCTTGGACACGTTGAGCGAAAGCTCGACCCGGGACACAAACAAGTCGCGCACCGTCACTCTTGTGTCAGAGCTGCGAGCTTGAGCACGGTGTTCCAATTGCGAGCCGTGCCACGCGTGTCGAGCGTGCGCTCAATCAGTGTGCCGGTTAGCTTCGAGCGTCCAATGCCTATCGGGTAGACGATATAGAGCTGCTGGCCGAGAGCACGCACGATCTCGGGACCTTTGTTGGCCGCGTGGAGTGCTTTCACGGCCGTCGCCGTCGGCGCTTTCTTGAGGAACATGACAACGAGGTGGCCCGGGTCTCGCTGGGCTTCCTTTGGAAACGGATTGCCAGCAACGATCGCCGCCCATTCCTTCGTGCTGCGAACGAAATAGTCGGCAGAGACATCAAGGCGCTTCTTGGTCTCAGATTCCAGCAGTTGCTCCAATTCCGCAGCTTTACGTCCCTCGCTCCAGAATACGAGATTGCCGCTCTGGAGCAGTGATTGCGAGCCAGCCAGTTCTAGTGAGCCAAACAGATCTCGCAAGTCGGACATGGCGACCAGATTCCGTCCGCCGACGTTGATCCCTCGCAAAAGTGCAACGTGCATTGGCATGGGTGGACGGTATTCCCTACTCCCGCGGCCGGCCAGTGTTGTCAAGCACTGCGCCAAGCACTCCGAGCATCTTGGTCCAGCCATCCCGCCCGGGATCACGCCGGCAGAGTGGGCCCAGCGGGCATGACCTCGCACTTAAGGGGGCGGCTATCGAAGGTTGCCGCCGGCTGGCTAGCGGATCGCGCACCCCTGCCAGTGGGCTACTTCGACTTGACGCTACTTCGACGCTCGCGACCGCTGGTGGAGCGGCTCCCTCGGTTTCGCGGGTTTGCGGGCTTTCGTCGATTTGGCAGCTTTGCTTGTCGGCTTGGACGCCCGCTTGCGGTGTGTCTTGAGCGCCGACTCGCAATGCTCGATGTGCTTTCTCGCCGGCACGCGGCGGATCGCTTCTCCGATGACGTCCAGCGCCAGGTCTTCCAGCTTTTTGAACCGCACGCAGCACTTGCCCATGTTCAGCTTCTTGCCCGCAGCGGCCCACGCCTGGTGAAACCACTTGCAGTTGTCCTCGTCGTTGTAGAGCGACATCAGATACAGCGACATGTACTGCTTCTGCGAGGCAAGGCCGGCGAAGGGAAGCGGTTGTTTGGGATCGCAGTGGTATCCGGAAGGATAAACGCGGTGCGGCACGTAGTACCCGATCATGCCGTACTGCATCCCCTCTTCGTAACCGCTGTCGAGATTGGCAAGAATCACCTTTCGCACCGCCGAAATGGCGATACGTCGCTCGGCCGGCAATTCGGCCAGATACTTAGCGACCGTCGTGGCTTTGCTTTGCATGGGCGAGAAAAGAGGGGACAGGTTACAGGGAACAGGGACAGCCGGAACAACCAAGAACAAGATTCTCCGGCTGTCCCCTATACCCTGTCAACTGTTCCCTGCTCCAGTGCGCACCGCCACACAGATCGCACGGGTTTGATCGCTGAAAGATTAAAAAGTTTTGTGCGCCGCCGTCCGTTCGGGCCGCGGCAATCTTGGTTGTTGACGCTGTTGGTGAGCGCTCCGCCGCGGTTGTCCGATACGGCGAGCGGCGCACAGGGGACCATTTGGCTGGCTGCCGCGAAAACATGCCCACAGTGACCCGGTCCCTGGCCTGTGGTTAAGATTCCGCGGTTTATCCCAGCACTTTCGATTTCGGCACAGCTACCCAGGCGCGCCAAAAATTCTCCTTGATCCGTGACTCGATGGCTGGGGCTGGCGGAATTCCTTGCCAGATTCCCATGGCACGAGCGGTCGACGCGTCAGTCGTCGTCGGTCCATCACGCCTCACGGATGCAACATAAGTAACGCAGAGGTTTTCAACGGCCCCGGCAGAGGCTGGTACGGCACAGGTGGTTGCGGGTTCGTGACCAAGCGCGTTCTCCGCACACACATTTGAGGGGCACCGATTCTGACCTTCCTGTCCGAAGCGAATGTGCGCGATCCTAGACGAACGGCTGGCCTAGTTTCAAGTAGTTTTTTTTGAGGGAGGAGACGGGGAGTTTACCACGAAGGCACGAAGGGGATGAAGACAAGGAGTTTGCCACCGAGAACACGGAGATCACGGAGAAGAAAATTAAGTTAAGAAGAGACGAAGAGGACGACGGGTTGCTTGGCGCGCGGCTTCGTCTCAGTGCTCTCGGTGTCCTCGGTGGCAAAGTTTTTGCCCTTGACTGTCAGGCGTGTAAGTTTTAACCACGAAGGCACGAAGGGGACGAAGACCAGGAGTTTGCCACGGAGAACACGGAGATCACGGAGCAGAATATTAAGTTAAGAAAGTACGAGGAGCACGATGGCTTGCTTGGCGCAGCGGTTCGTCTCGCGGTGCTCGGTGCTCTCGGTGGCAACGTATTTGCCCTTGACTGGATGGCCGACGCCGGGTGCCACTGCTGGCTTTGTCCAGCAGTGCTCTTGGGCGAGACCCTT
>CAZUPX010000639.1:0-5551 GCA_964622155.1 uncultured Planctomycetaceae bacterium
CGCGTCGGTGATGTCCCACGTGACCATACCCGTGCTGGAATCGATCGAAAAGCCGGTAGGTTGGTCGAAGCTGTCGAATCCGCCCGCTTCGGCTGCCCCGGCAAGCCGATAGGTGAGCCTATCACCGTTCGGGTCGACCGCCGGGACCTGGAAGTGGACCACCGAGTTGTCGGCCACTTGCACGATGGGAGACAGGCTGGTGATCGGCGAGCGGTTTCCCGATCCGGTGTTCACGATGGTTTCGTTGCGAAAGAACTCGTCGGGATTGTTCATCAATGTCGAAATCCGGCAGCAGCTCTCCATAAAGGCGTTGAAGTTGCCTGCCGAGCGGTAGTTGTGCACAATCCCCTCGCTGCCGTCGGCAGCCACCGCCTCTCCAAAAAACCAGTCCTCCGTGAGATTGACCGATAGGACCTTGAGTTTGATGGGCTCGCTATTGCCGTCTCCAAAGTCCAAGGACGCGAAGACGTCGATCGTGTCGCCCACATTCGGACTGGGCGTGTAGTAGGTTCGCCGCCAGGCTTGCTGGTAATGAAACTCGATGGTGTTGTTGGTGGCCGCGCCCACCGGTTCCCAGGCCAACTGGCCGTAGCGAAAATGAGTCAACAGCAGCCGCGGCTCGAGCAGTTCCGCAGCCAGACGCTTTGGCTTCGTGGCGCGCTTGCTTCTTTTATCTGACGTGCGGAACATGACTGGCTCGAGTCGCTAACGCGAAGTCGCTCAGAATCACTGGCGGCAGGAGACGGATTCAAACGGCTTTGCCTTCGTGCTTCCCCCCCTATGGAACGCGTATCCATAGTAGTTGGGGCGATTTGCCTCTGCAAGGAAAAATCAGGCTTCCGCCGCCAGTACCAACGTGCCCATCGTCACGCCGCACACACACAACCCGACGCGTCAGCGAGGATTCCCCGTCCTGAAATCCCTCGCTGACGCATCGGGTTAGAAATCCTAGAAGCAGTTTTACAGGTGGTGGAACGGTCCCCGGCGCCCCGGGGTGCCACAACTTGGGGTGAGCGCCAGTGGCGGCAAGTCCAAAAAGAAGCGGCACCTGGTCTTGTCTCGACAAAACCGGTGCCGCGTAGCTCAAACGCTGCTGGAGCTTGAGATTAAGACCCCTGGTCGGCGACAGACCCTACGGCGCGATCGGTATGCCTCCGGCTTGCGTTGCCATCTTGCCGGCGTTGGCCAACAATCGCAGCACGCCCTCTTGAGCTTCCAAGCGGATGTTCAGAGAGTTCTTTTGCGGCGAAATGATCAGCGAGACGCGGTCCTTCCCTTTGCTCTTTGCCAGGTCCTCGGCGAGTGCGGTCACTTCCGGCCGGTCTTGCATGGTGGCGGCAAACTGGAAGATGGGAGCCAACGCAACGTTGAGCTGGAAGGGAGGCATTGGCTTGCTGGCTTCGGCCTTCGACTTGTCAATCAATTGCTTGACGAGCTTGAGGCTATCGCTGCCAACGGCCAGGTAGGCGCTCTTCGAGCCGATGCCCACGGCCACGTCCAGCTTTTTGCCCAACACCTTGGAAATGCTTTGCTCCTCGGGCACGATGATGGTGGTGGTGTGAAAGCGCACCTCGCCGTGCTTGTCGGCGTCGAACTTGATGCCCGGAAAGTTAGGCTCCTTTTCCGCCAGCTTGGCAAACTTCTTGAGCGCGTTCTCCAGCGCCATGGGATCGGCCACATGCGCGCCGACGACCAGGGCCATCGACTTGTCGCTGAGATTGAGCGCGGCGCCGGCATCGATCTTGCCCGCCTCAAAGGTGGCTTGAATCGCGTCGAACACTTCGGACAGCATTTCCTTGGCGAGTTTCTTGCTGGCTTCATCGGTGGCGAGCTTCGAGCCGCCTTCGATGTGTTGCAGAGCTTGGGCTTTCACCGCCGCCAGACCGCTAACGATCTGCTCGGTGTCGGCCTTGTCGATCTTGGCGGTCACGTTGAGCGACGCCGCGGCGTCGTTGACCAGGAAGCCGGCGAAGTCGGAGGTTGCCAACTGGAATTGGGCCAACTTTTTCGCCGAATCGGTCGTGGACACCATGGATACGTTCAGGTCGATGCGCGCCGATTTGGCAGCGATGTCGAGCGCCGCGCCCAGCGTGAGCTGGTCGACGTCGTTGATGGCCTCGGTGATGACTTCCATCTGCCGCTCGGCCAATTTGCGACGCGCCTCATAAGCCTCGTCGCTTTCGTCCGGCCCGCGACCCAACCCCATCTCCACGCCCATCCGCAACTGATCGATCGCCAGCGTGCGATACTCCTCGGGAATGTTCTGCACGTACAAGCGGATGCCCACGTCGTACGCCTTATCGAGCCCGTCCAGAATCTTCGTCGGATCCTTGGGGACGCTGGCAAGGGCCTCGGGCGACTGAGCGATGATCGCCCAACCGTCAACCTCCTTGATGAGAATCCGCTGGTTGAAAACTTCCAGTTCCAACACACCGTCGCCGGCGTCTTGCGGCTCACCAATCAATGCCGCCAGCGATTCGAGCAATTGCTTGAGATTCTTGACCGGAATGAACGCCAGCGGCTGGAACGACGAACCATCCGTCGCCAGCGTGACGCCCCAGGGGCGCGTGGGGTCCATGCCATTGAGACCCTGACCCTGCGTGAACAGCTTGAGCATGCCCTCCAGGTTTTTGTCCAGATCTGGATTGCCCGCCAGATTACCGATCAAGGCCACGTCGGCCATGATGCGGTCATAGCTGGCAATCGACAGCACAGCCACCGGCTTTGTGGCGGCGGCGTCGGCGGGCTTTTCGTCCTTGGCCGCGCTTGTCACGACCCGTCCGGCCAGCAAGGCAAGGACTAGCAGGGGAAGGAGTATCTTTTTCACGATCAGTGTCTCCTGGAGGCTTTGCGAGTGAACGCTCGTCACGCATTGGGGGGCAAGCTCGGAAGCCGCACCGTGCGGCTCCTGCGGCTTATACCCTGCCGACGGGCGCGGAGTTTTACAAAGGAAGCAAGTCGTGGGTAGGATCCCAAATCGCAATTCCAACCCGCGGCAGGCCTATGGCGAGACTAAATCCTAGGTTATGCCTGGGCTGTCGTCTAGGAACCAGTGGGCTCTTGATCGACAAGACGACATTTTAACAACGCGCGCGCCTGATGCGTCCGACCAGCCAGCGTCCCATCCGTCACACGCGTGCCGCGCGCAATGTCCGCGCACGAGGTCGCGTAAAACCATCAGAAGCGGCTTTCGACGCGCGGCGAGCGATTACTGAAAACGATCTCGCGCGCCGCGGCTGTCTAACGCTCGCGGAAAGTGATGCGACCCTTGGTCAGGTCGTAAGGAGAGAGCTCAACGCGCACTCGATCTCCGGGCACGATGCGAATGAAGTGCTTGCGCATCTTACCGGCCACATGAGCAATGACCGTGTGGCCGCCATCCAGTTGGACGCGAAACCGAGTGTTGGCCAATGCTTGCGTTACCACGCCTTCAACTTCCAGTGCCTCTTCTTTTTGCTTCTGCACCATACGCGACTCCCAGGGCTGCGGTGACCGATAACGACGACACTATATTAGAGCGACACCCTACTATCATAACTTTTGCTTCTGGCCAGTCCATACCAAGCGGCACTCCGGCGCAAGCCTTTCGACCAGCCAATGAGCAAGGATAGGCCGCGTGTGGCCTGGTCGGTAACCGGGGAAGGCCAGGTCAAAGGGATCGGCCACGGCAAAGGGCTAGGTAAGGCCGGCAAGGCCCTCACAAACGGCCTCCACCACCCGTTGGCTCGATTCGATCCCGACCGACAAGCGGATGGTGCCGCCGGTGATCCCCAATGCCGCGCGGGCCTCGGGCGTCAACCCTCGATGGCTGGTTGATTCGGGGTGGCTGAGCGTGGTGTTCAGCTCACCCAATGACGGGCAAAATGGAATCGCCCGTGCCGACGTCATGAATGCGGTCGCCGCATTGCGTCCTCCCCGCAATGTGAACGTGACGATCGAGCCAAACCGATCGCCAAACTGGCGCCGTGCCAATGCGTGATCCGGGTGCTGCTTCAAGCCTGGATAGTACACCGCTTCGACCCGATCCGACTCGACAAGTCGCTGAGCCACCGCCAGGGCATTGGCGCACGCTTGCTCCATCCGCACGCCCAACGTGCCCAACCCGCGCAGTGCCAGCCAGCAGTCGAACGGCGCACTGGTCAGTCCCCACGTCGACAGCACGCCCGGCACGCGCTGCCATCGCGCGGCCGCACCGCACAACAACCCAAGGACCACGTCGCTGTGACCGTTCATGGTTTTTGTGAGGCTCTCCAGCACCCAGTCGGCCGCCAGCGCCAAGGGGCGGCACAGCACCGGTCCCGCAAATGTATTGTCAACCAACAACTGCGCCTGGTGTCGATGCGCCAGTTCGGCCAATGCGGCCAGGTCGGCAACTCGCAATAGCGGATTGCTGATCGTCTCCACGACGATCAACTTCGTCAGTGGCGTGACGGCCGCTTCGACCGCGGACAGATCGCACGTGTCGACCAATGTGCTTGCGATTCCCAACCGTCCGGCCTCATCGACCATCAAAGTGTGTGAGCGGCCATAAAGTTGATTGCTGGCCACCAGGTGGTCGCCGGGCTTCAATTGCGAGAGCACGGCCAGCGCCAGAGCGGCCATGCCCGAGGCCGTGATGGCCGCCCGCTCGGCGCCGTGCAACTCGGCGCATGCTTCGGCCAACAGATCGGCGTTGGGATGCCCATCGCGACTGTAGGCATAGCCCGGCTCTCGGCCCGACAGCAGGGCGTCGGCCTGATCCGGATCGCGGCACTCGTACACGCTGGCCAGGTAAATGGGCGGAGAGTGGGGCCGGATCGAATGCTCGGGCAATCGCCGAGATTGTGGGCAAATGTCGTCAGGGTTCGTCGACACGGCGCGAGAATCCTCGGTCTGATGCAATGCGAGCTCCAGTATAGCCGCATCAAGCGCGCGGCGACACACTGACGCTGGCACGCCGGTTGGGCTTCGCTGGCCGCACGGCGGTCGCAGCGGTATGCTCTCTCGAATGGCATCGCAACAGACCCCCAAGGCTAACTCCTCCCTCGTGCGCTTGGCGCCCGCGCTGGGACTGTTTTCGGTTGTGGCGATTGTCGTGGGCGAAGTCATCGGCTCGGGCATCTTCTTCAAGCCGCGCGAAGTCGCTCAGTACACCGAAGGGTTCGTGGGACTGATTCTCGCGCTGTGGGTGCTGTGCGGCGTCGTGAATCTTTGCGGCGCGCTGGCGATGGCCGAGCTGGCGTCCATGTTTCCCCACGCGGGCGGCACCTACGTGTTTCTGCGCGAGACGTACGGCCGGCTGTGGTCATTCATGTGGGCTTGGGCGGAGTTCTGGGTCATTCGCACCGCGGCGATCGCGGCGCTGGCGGCGTATACCGCCGCCGCGCTGGAAACGATGCTCACCGATCCGCGCTTCAAGGTCGTCGATCTTGACTTCTCGTTCATCGCCGGCCAACAAAAACCCATCGCCATTGCCACCATCGCGATGCTGGCAACGATCAACATCATCGGCACTCGCTGGGGCGGCGGAGTGCAGAACGTGGCCACGATCATCAAAGTCGGGTTTGTAGCG
>CAZUPX010000640.1:0-8494 GCA_964622155.1 uncultured Planctomycetaceae bacterium
GACGAAATGCGGTCCTGAGCGGTCAGCTCATCGATGCCGGCATGGGCGTAGTAGTGCACTTGCCCATCAGGCGTGAAGGACATGCCCAGAGTCCACCAGCCGGGCTCGGTGATCTTGGGACCGTTGAAGTCGTGGCCCAACGGGCCGCCACGGATGATCAGCGACGCCGAATCAGCCCGGTCCTTGCCATCACCTTTGTTGAAGTGGATGAACATGCCCGGCCAGTACGTATCGAGCTTCGTCGAGCTGCCTCCCCAACGGCTCTTTTTGCGCTCGGTCTTGTAAGCTTGCAGCGCCGCGCGGAAGCCGAACGACGGGCCGGTCCGCTGCTCCCACTGCTCCCAAGGCGGCACGCACACGCACACCACGACGCTCGGCGATCGGCCCACCGAGACGGCTCCGCCCATGCGGCCGCTGGTGTTGATGATCAGGTCGTCTTGCTTGAAGCTGTAGCTGAACGAGCCGGGCACGCCGGTGTGAAGCGACCGCATCAGTAGCGAGCCTTCGCTGCCGGGCAGTCCGCCCTCGGGCGTGGGCACGCGCTTGAGTACGTCGGGCTGGCCCCGCTTGGCGCCTTCGAACCAGCGGCCGTTCTTCGAGAACCCTCCGGGGCTTCGCGTCTGATTGTCTTCTTCTTCGCTGCTCTTGGGCAGATTGAAAACGTAAGTCCAGTTCGGATCTTCGAAGCTATCGCCGACTTTGTTGATATGCTGGCCGGTTCCCGGTACGACTGCCTGAGCACAAACCACGCTGGGCGCGACGGTCAGAAGCGCCAGCGAGAGACCCAATTGGACGAAGCTGCGTGTCAAACCGGATTTCAAACTTGCTGATTTCACGGCTGTTCTCTTTATGAATGTGCGATGATTCGCGGCCGAACCCCGAGCGCCTCGGGTGGCAAGAAGACATGTCCTTGTCTATCGGAACGCGCCGAGCGGAAAGTACACAGATTTGCCACGCAGATGAGCCCGCACGGAAGAACCGGGACTCTAGGGCAACTTTGATGGTGCAAGCACTGCAACGCGCCCGGACACGCCTTAGTGCGGGACGCACCCGTCAGTCGTCGTCGACTCAGGGCTCGACGTGCCTGAGTGTGCCTGCAAACGCTGGGTCACGCGGTCGAGCCAATTGGAGCCAGGCTGGCGATAAGGGCGGAATTTTTCGAGCGTCGATTGCTCTTCGCTGTGTAACAGAGCGCGGTGCGGACCGAGCTTTGCCGCCACCGGAGTGTCGATCAGTGTGCTCGAATCGGCGGCGCTCATTTGCAGCGCCACGCGCATCTCGAACTCGCGCAGCGTCTGCCGGTCCCACGTGCGATTCAAGTTGTTCACGCTGTCGCACCACGCAACCACGTGAATGCCTGCCGCCGGACCATCGCGCAGCACAGCGACAAATTGTTTGCTCGGATCGGGCGGGCGTTCGTCGCCAGACCGCGAAAAGCCAAAATCATCCTCCCGGCGGCGCAAGTCGCGCAGTTTGTGAAAGCCGTAGGCTAACACAAAGATTGGGGCGCATGGGTCCTCGTGACTGTTCTGACGTCGTTCAACCTCGGCGGCCAATTCGCCCACCACGCATGCCAACTCGCGAGGCCCCGCGACTTTTGTCAATCCCGGCGTGACGCTCGCCAGGCGCGCAATTGACGCGCCCTGGTCGGAGCCCACCGCGCTGCCGTCGAACAGATAGAATCGCGCGCCCGTGGCTTCAGTCGCTGGATGCTGGACTGTCAGGCTCACGAACACGCTGTTGCAGAGTCCGAGCGCCAGCTCCTCGTTCTGTCCGACCACGAGCAGGTTGCTGCCGCTCTGCCGGCGAAACGTCACCGCCGTGGGATCCTTGATCGCCACCGCCTCGCCGAGCCAGGCTCGAGCGATCGGCGGCGACTGAGTCGGACGGGCAGCCGCAATCAATTCCGCCAATAGCTTATTGTTTTCAAGATTGGCAGGGACGTTCCCCTCAAAGACAACCTGTAGTCTGGGAGTGAAACCATTTTGAGTGGCCAATTGCCGCACCTGCTCGAGATAGGCCTCGCGCCGCTGGTCGTTCAACCACACGATCTGGAAGGGATGGTTGCCCTCGACCAGGCCGTTGGTGTCGTTGTAGATTGCCTCACCGGCCCGCGACAGAAGCCGCGCGGCGGAGTTGTCCTCGCTGAGAATCAGGTGTGCGTCGGTCTCGCTGCACTGCAGGGCAATGCGCACGGCCATCTGACCAATCGTGCTGCGAGCCAGTGAGTAGGTGCCGGCCAACGTCTGCGACCCCAGCAGTACGTGAATTCCAAATGCGCGTCCCTGCCGAACCAATCGATCGAGCAATAGCGCCGCGTCCTGGGCGATCTTGTCGTCTTCGACGAAGAACTCCTGGAACTCATCGACGATTAGCAGAATTCGAGGCATGATGGCGGTTGGCTGCGCCGCGCGAAAACCCGGCACGTCCTGCACACCGGCGGCACGAAACACTTCGGCGCGCGACTTGAGCTCCTCGTCAAGCTTTGCCAACACGCTCAGGCCGAATTCGCGGTCGCTTTCGATGGCTACGACCCGTGCGTGCGGCAGTTGCTGCGTGGCGTAGGTCTTGAACTCGACCCCCTGCTTGAAATCAACGAGGTACAACTCGATTTCGTGCGGGCTATAGCGCAAGGCAAGGCTGGTGACCAGTGCGTGCAGCAGGGTCGACTTGCCGGAGCCAGTTTTTCCGGCCACCAGCACATGCTGCGAAGTGCCCTGACCAAGCCTGAGATGCTGCAACCGCGTGGCGCCCGCGCGTCCCAGTGGCACGTCGATGCCGTCCTGCGAGCTGGCGGTCCAACGTTCAAGCGGTGCCGGAGCGATGATTTCAAAGGGGACCTCAACCTTTCCCGCGGCGTTGGCATAACGGCCGGTGGCGTGCAAGATATCGGTCACCTGATCCGGCGGCAGCGGAGCGTCGAGCGTGAGCTCAAAGGAGCCGAATCGCTCGTCGCGCCATACGAACCGGTCGGCTTGCCAGATGAGCGTCGCGCTCGTGCGTTCGAGGTCCGCCAGCGAGATCCCTGCTGGCAGCGACGCCTGCGAATCGACCATGATGATTGTGTACACGCCGCAGCGGGCACCGCTGGTGGCGATCGACAACAGCCGCCGTTGGGCCGCTTCGGTAAAGTTGGATGGAAAATTTGCGACGACCAGAAAGCGATACGGCTCGGCGATTTCTCCCGCTTCGCGGTTGTACGCCTCGATAGAGTCGAACTGATTGCGCAGATACTTCTGAATCACATTCTCCATGTGCTCCGATATATCAGCCAGCCGCTGCTCGATGTGTTTTGGCTCGGTCCAGATGCGGCTTGTCACCAGAGCCTCGTTGTAGTCGGCCAGGTGCATGAAGGCCGCAAAGTTTTCACCCAGCCCAACCGGGTCGATCAGCGTGAACCGCAGCTTGCCCGGCGGAATGCTGATCAACAGTCGCAGCATCACCGATTGCATGGCCGCGATGGCCGCGCGACGGCCGTCTGCACGCGCCTTGAATAGCAGCGAAGGCTGCGCCGGAAACGGCACGAGTGCCGGCAGACAAAATCCTGCCGGCGTGAGCTCCGCCAGCCGGGCGTCGCGCGGCATGCCGTCGGGCACCTGAGCAATCGCCACGCGAAACTGACCGAATCGCAGCGCCGGCGGCACGGCCGTTGTCGGCGACCACGCCTGCCAGGCGATCTGACGCCAATCGGCCAGCCAATGCGCGGGTCGGGTGCCGGCGGTTGTTCCCTGAATGTCATCGGCCAACGACTGCAAGCGAGCCAACCCGGCCTTCCATTGATCGGTCAGTGTTTGCCATTGGGCAGCGTACTGACGTTGGATTTGTTCGGTACGCAACAGGTAACGCTCTTCAATCGCGGCGCCATCGGCTTGTTTTTGTTGAATTTCCTCATAGCGTCGCGCCCGAGCACCCTCGGCAAGTTCCAGATCGCGATCTCGCCGCGCGGCGATTTCGGCCAATTGCTGGGGATACTGCACGGCCGGTCCTTGCAACCGGTCGTCACGACGGCGCGTGGCGCGCTCGACCCGCGAGTCGTGCTTCCTCTGCGAGGCTTCCAGCGCACTAGCGCGGCGAGCCACAACCTCGGCCTGCTGCGCGGCTGCCTGTGCTCGCGCAGCTTCCCAGGCAATGGTGACGAGCGACTCGGCCTCACACGTCGCTTGCGCCAACGGCGGATAGATACGAGCGATCTGTCGAGCGGCGATCTTCCGCAAATAGATGCTCGCGCCGACTCCGGCAACCAGCACCACGACACCCAGAGCGATCGCGCCAGCGATCGGTAGCGCCACGGCCGCACTGAACGCCGCCACCAGTCCGGCTGCCACGACGGCCCATAGTGGCGTCAGGTGAGTGGCCACGCCAGGCAAGCGCAACTGGGCCAGGCTCTCCTGCTGGGCCGATACGAATCCGGCGCGATCCTTGAGCCGTTCGATGGCATCGTTCAAGCTCAACGGCAGTTGCTCGGCAGGCGCGTTAATGTCGTCAACACGCGGCTGCCGCCAGGCGGTCAACCTTGTTTGCGCCAATTCGCGCTGCGCTTGTGCGGTGCTCAACCATGACTGAAGATTGTCTTGAATCTCCTTGAGTTGCCGCGGGGCGATGTCTTTGGCCGCTTCGTACAGCGCTTCTGCTTCCCAATGGGCCTCCTTCACCTTTCGCGCTGCGCGCTGTGTGGATCTTTCGAAGTCGGCTGCCGTCTGCTGCTCCAGTTCGGCAAACTGTCGCTCGACGGCTGTCGTATCGAGCTCGCTGCGACGTTGGGCGTGGTGGCGCTGCTCGGCGCAGTCGCTTTCCATGTCCGTTCGATCGACCGCCAACTGAGCGGTCAGCCCTTGCCGCGCGTCGTGCAGTGCTCGCTCCGACGCGCTGGTGCGGGCGCGAAGCTGGGCCTCGACCTGTGTCTCGGCCGACGCCCTATCGGCGGCCAACTGCGCCAAGTCCGTAAGGAATTGGACCTCGCGCGCTAGCGGACTCACATCGGCCGTTACCAGCCGCGGTGGCGCTGCGCGATGATCGTGAGCTTCGGGCATGGAATTTAGGCTATTGCTCGCAGTCGTTGCGGGCCGCTGCCAGCGACGCCGCCAGAGTTCTCATCCGCTGCAGGGTGGCAACTACCTGGGGCTCGAGTGGAGCCAGGTGGTTCTCCTCGAACTGCTGGCTCACAGGGTCGTGCCATTGCTGTTTCGCTTCTTCCCAGCGGGCGTGTAACTTTTTCCACGCCTTCTGCAACTTGGCCGGGCCCGTCACCAAGTCTCCAGGTTTCATGGCGTGTGCTCCTCGGCGGATTGCTCGCTGGCGGTCAAATTGGGTGACGCGATGGGGGGCGTTTCCAACGAGTCGGATTGTTCCATCCGCGGCGGGTCAATTGGCTGAGTCGTCGGCGCGCCGCCAGCCGTTGAGATTGCCTGCCCGCCGAAATGCCGCAACGCCACATACGACTCCAGGCTCGTCAGCACTCGGTCGAGCATCGCGACCGCGCCGACCAGGTCGACATCCACTAGAGTGCTCAATTGAGTGGCCCGGCCGGCATACTCGTCGGCCTCACGTTCGACGGCGTGGGCCCATTTGCGGACCACTTCGGTTTTTTGCTCGGCGTAATGGCGTCGTTGCCGGGCACGCTCCAGTGCTTTTCGTTCTTCCAGACAAGAGAGGGGATCGCCGCCAGGGAGCTTCGAGTTGCGGCATCGTTCAAGGTCGATCTTGGCTCGCACGACTTCCTCGTCGCAGCTTCGCACGATTTGCTGCCAGCGCTTGGGCTCGACCTCAAAGAGCCATTCGAGCGAGCGACGAATCTCCATGTCGTGCGATGAGAGCGCCTCGCGAGCCTCGTGCAAAAAGACGACCAGCGCCGCGCGAAAGTCGCGCACGGCCTCGAACGAGCCAACATACACTGGGCCGCTCATCACGACTCCCCTCTCAAATCTCTGTCGCGAACTTTCATCGCTGCCGCAAGTATTCTTCGGCCCGTTCGGCCTTGCGCAACAGAAACGGAACGTGCTCGCGGGTCGCTTCCAGAAAGCGGTTGGTGGCCACCAGCGTCTGTTCGAATTCTTCGGAGAACTTCTGATGCTCCTGGTCGCGCCAGCTTTGGCCCAGGCCGTTGAGCTGACCGCGCAGCAAGAGCATCTGGTTCTCCAATTCGGCGGCAAACCGTTCGAGACTGTGCGCGAATCGGCGAAGTTCGCCCGGATCTACGATGGCTTGCGACATGGGATGCCCCTGGGATGACTTCTGTTCTCGCTTTGTTCGCCGTGCTGTCCGAGAGCTTACTTGATTATAAAAGCCAGCCCGACGCGTGTCCCCCACTTGGTGCGCCGCGCGTTGCGAATCCTCGTGGGGTCCGGTAGCTTGGTGGTGTTTTGTCCGTGAGTTTTCGCGCCCTGGCGGCAGCAAGTCGACAAATTCTCCGAAAAGGCGCAAAAAGACAGGAAACCACCCATGCATGACGACCTTTTGAGTTTGCTGCCGAAGTCGGATTTCACGCGAAGGCAATTTGTTGTGACCAGCCTGGCGACCGGCTTCGCATTGTCCGTTCAGCCCGTCTCGGCCCAGACGATCACGACTGACGCCAAGGGGCTGGTGGCCGGCGAGGTCGATGTGCCCACTCCTGACGGCCAGATGCCCGCGTATCGGGCATTGCCCGAGGGCAATGGGCCATTTCCGACGATTCTCGTCGTGCAGGAAATCTTCGGCGTCCACGAGCACATCAAGGACCTCTGCCGCCGGCTGGCCAAAGCCGGCTATTTCGCCGTCGCCCCTGAGCTCTACGCGCGACAGGGAGACGTCTCCAAGATGACCAACTTTTCCGAAATTATTTCCAAGGTCGTGTCTAAAGTGCCCGACATGCAGGTGTTGGGAGACCTCGACGCGACGGTCCAATGGGCCAAGGCTTCCGGCAAGGCCAACGTGGCGAAGTTGGGCATCACCGGGTTTTGCTGGGGTGGACGGATCGTGTGGCTCTACGCAGCTCACAAGTCCGATTTGAAAGCCGGCGTCGCCTGGTATGGACGTCTGGTTGGCGACACGGACGAACTGCATCCGAAGAACCCAGTTGACGTGGCAACCAACATCAAGGCTCCGGTGCTCGGCCTTTATGGCGGCGCCGACACGGGCATTCCGCAAACGTCGGTCGACAAGATGCGCGAAGCTCTCGGGGCGGCAAAGAAACCCTGTGAGATCAAGGTCTATCCCGATACGCCCCACGGCTTCAACGCCGACTATCGGCCCAGCTATCGCAAAGAGGCCGCCGACGACGGTTGGCAGCGGATGATTGACTGGTTCAAGAACAACGGCGTGTCCTGACACGCCCCCACGTTACTTTGCAGGCGGTGGGTCGGCGACGAGCGCCGGCAATCCGTGTCATTGTTTCTAACCAACATGTCAGCGAGCGAAAAGGTTGCACGCGCCGTCATATCGGCGGGCGTGCCGGCCGACAACCGATCGTTGCCCGGCGACCGGGCTCGAGCTTAGGCAAAATGGACGACGACGCCACGTTTTTTCTGGCCAACCTGGCGACCGTATTGGGCGTGGCCGCAGTCACGACCGTGTTATTTCATGTCCTGCGCCAGCCGGTGGTGCTGGGCTATCTTTTGGCCGGGTTGATTATCGGCCCCCATATTCCCGTGCCTCTGGTGGCCGATCAGCAGACGGTGCACACCCTTTCAGAATTGGGGGTCATCCTGCTGATGTTTTCGTTGGGCCTTGAATTCAGCTTGAGCAAGCTCGTGCGCGTCGCTCCGACTGCTGGCATCATCGCCGTTATCCAGTGCAGCTTCATGATTTGGCTCGGCTATCTGACGGGAAGCATCCTGGGTTGGACGCAGCTTGAGAGCCTGTACACCGGCGCGATCGTGGCGATCTCGAGCACGACAATTATCGTCAAGGCGTTTGCAGAAGAGAGAATCACCGGGCCGGCGCGCGAACTCGTATTGGGGATCTTGATCGTCGAGGATCTTGTCGCCGTCGTCTTGCTGGCTGTGCTGACGGCCGTTTCTTCGGGCGCCGGACTGTCAGCCGCAGAGCTGGCCTGGACGATCTTCCGCCTGTCCGCGTTTCTGATGGCGCTGGTGGCAATCGGCCTATTGGTCGTGCCTTCGCTGTTCCGATTCATCGCGCGGCTGGAGCGCGACGAAATGACCGTGGTGGCGGCCGTGGGCTTTTGCTTTGCCATCGCTTTATTGGCCCAGCGGTTTGGTTACTCGGTCGCAATGGGCGCATTTGTGGCCGGGGGATTGGTTGCGGAGTCCGGCGTTCAGGTGAAGGTTGAACTGCTCGTCGGGCCTATTCGCGACATGTTCGCGGCCATCTTCTTCGTCGCCGTCGGCATGCTCATCGACCCGGTACTGGTCATCGAGCATTGGCCGGCCGTGTTGGCGCTGACCGTGGTCGTCGTGGTGGGAAAAGTCGTCAGTGTGGCACTCGCTGCGTTCTTCACAGGCTTTGGCGTTCGCACGTCGATCCAGGCGGGCATGAGCCTCGCTCAGATCGGCGAGTT
>CAZUPX010000641.1:0-2373 GCA_964622155.1 uncultured Planctomycetaceae bacterium
CGCATCCATGACACACCTCGGGAGTGATGAAAAACAATCCAACACCACCCCAGTCTATTCATCTCCCGCAGATAGCGCCAGAGCCTAATCGTGCACCCCTCCAGGCATTCGGCGCTGGCGCCAATGTTGAGAAGCTCCTGCTCCGTGTTCTTTAATAGTTGAGCCAGCCGTTGCCGCTCGAACTGGGGCCCTTTTTCGTTGGCGTTGGTATCAAAGAAAATCTCGTTCCCATCCGGGTCCCTGGTGGACCAGCACTCCCCGTCGGCATCGGCATCGTGCTGTCCTCGAGTGTAGCGCTCGGGCTTGCCTGCTAGCTGGAGGCCCTTGCTCAGGACGCGATAGACCGCGGATACGTCGGCGCCTCGGAAATTCAAGCAGTTCTCGTCCAGAAAGCTCATCAGAGCGAGGCTGAAGTTGCCGCTGCGCATGACAACGCGGAGACCGGGAACGTCCTCGACGACCGTCATGCCCAGTGCCTCGTAAAAGCGCCGCGAGGCGGCCAGATCAGTCGCCTTGAGGCACAGCGATACTGCACCGAAGTACATGGTCAATTCCCTGTTTGCCGAAAACGAACTACGCCTGGCAGGATTCGAACCTGCGACCTACGGTTTAGGAAACCGTTGCTCTATCCCCTGAGCTACAGGCGCGCGGGACTATTGTTGTTGTGGCGAGCCAATATCCTCCCAGAAGGACGCTTCCAAGTCCGATAGGGGTTCGCCGTAGACCGCTCGAAAATCCTCATCAAATGTATCGGATTGACAGCGATTGTATAACTCCACAAACCGAGATGTCCCAAAACGCCGAATCAGGAAATCGACTAGCGCGCCTCCATACGTATACACCGGCCCGCTGGCGCGATGATACCAGTCCGGCCCAAGCAGATCAGCAACATGCAGGCCAGGATTGGACTCGCGCTCGCGCAGGGCGCGGGCGACGAGATCTCCGAAACTCAGGCCCGACTGCGATTCGGCCCATCCTTCCTGTAGTAGCATGGGCGGATCGGCGCTGACGGGTCGCTGTTGGTTGATCACGGCGTGCGCCAGTTCGTGGCGATCCAGATTGCCCTCGCCGTAGGCCCAGTTCGACGGGCTTTTCGTGCTTCCCAGGGCGAGCCCCAAGATCGAAAGGTTGCCTTGGCCGATCAGCGAGCCTCGCACCCAATGGATTTTGGAGCGCAGAAGATGGCCAACTTTCGCTTCTAATCGTGCCACATGCTGATCCATCGTTTCGGCATCGAGCTGGGGCTGCGACAAATCGCGGTAGAACATGGTCAACCGCTCAGTCTCCCAGCGATGTGGATAGAGGTAGGCGGCCTGACCTTCCATCAGGCTGGCGGCGGTGAAAATGGCCACCTGGCCCACGGCATGATGCGGAACCTGACGCTCGGCCCACTGCCGGCGCGCCGTTTCGTAGGGGATTGCAAACAGCAAGCAGGGCAGAAACGTTGCACCGGCCCACAACAACGTGACCTTCCGATCCCTGGCGCGAATCAAACGCCAACCGACCATCGCAAACGCGACCATCGCGGCGGCGATTGCCAGCACGAGCAAGAGCACGAAAGGGACAAATGCGGGGTGAAGACTCGCCGCTCGCCATTGCGCCAAGAGCAAGGCCAGAAGCCCACTCAGTGCAAACCAAACGGCGAGGCAACAAATGCGAAGCGCAATTGCAGTGGTCCGCGATGACCGATCAGAGGCAAGCATGTGCATAAACCGGCGCTTCGAAGACGATCGTACGACGCAACCAGCCTGGCAATTCCCCCCGTCCGTTTCTGTCCAAGATTTCGACTTGTGTCCAGTCACAAGCCGCAGAATACTCGGGAATCTCGACGTTTTCGCAGGTCGGGCCAACCCCCGCGAGCTACAGGCGTTTTTGGCGAATTGACTGTCATAACAATCGTCGGGAAACACGGTGGCCGTCGGCATCCAGCTACTTTGGTAGGCTAACACTCGCTTGCGGCTTGGGTCAAGCAAACGACCCAGTCGAAAAGGTGGATTCTGCGTTGGCAATGAGCAAGCCAGCGGAGAGAATCGACCACACTGCACGAGGAGCCGCAATACATGACACTTTACGAACGACTCGGCGGCGTGTTTGCCATCGCCACGGTGGTCGACGACTTCATTGACCGGATCATGGACGATCCACGGCTGAATGCCAATCCAAGAGTCAACGAGGCGCACCACAAGGTCGCACCGCCGGGCTTCAAGTATCTGGTGACCGAACAAGTCTGCGAAGCGACAGGAGGGCCACAACGCTACACGGGCCGCTCCATGTACGATTCGCACATTCAACTGGAAATCACGGAACAGCAGTGGCAGGCATTCCTGGACGACTTCAAGCAGACACTTGACAAGTTCAGCGTGCCCGCGGCCG
>CAZUPX010000642.1:0-2175 GCA_964622155.1 uncultured Planctomycetaceae bacterium
TCGGTGATCGTATACGTGCCGAACAGAATGTCGTCGAGCAGGAATTGTCCGGGAATCGGATCGTGGTCGGCGTCGCCCGGGCTGGTGATGCCATCGACATCGTCGACAACAGTGAACGTGCTTTGGCCGCCGATCGGATTGGGCGTCACGGTAAAAGTTGCGCCGCCCAGCAGGACGTTGGTGTCGGCATGTCGCTTTTCCCAAGCCAGGCTGGTGTGAACAACGACTCCGTTGTGAATGCTGCGGTCACCACCGCCCAGATTGTCCTCGCCGCTGCCTTTACTGCCATTATTGTCAAGGTCTTGGAATCCTTCGGCGCGCATGTGAAACGACGCGCCTGGAGCGTCCGCGGCGCCGTCGTTGACGCCGGCATAGTCTGGATCTCGGGCCAGGTGACCGCCCCAAAAAACGCCCAAATCCACGATGCTTTCACCGGGCGTGGCGTCGCCATCGTCGCCCAATTGAATCACGAGCGTAATGTGCTTTTCATCCGGACTGCTATTGACCGCTGGCGTGGTAACCGACAACACATTCACCGGCACATTGCTGGCAACGAGAAAGTTACCACCGGTGTCATTGGGATTGCTGGGATCGTCGGGAATCGCCACCGCCACGAGGTTGGTGCTCGACGTCAATCCGAAGCCGGACGGTTTCGAAGCATTATCGGGTCCAAACCGCTGGCTGTCGGTGATTGCTTCGCTGGCGACATCGCTGGTCAGGTAGTCATAGGTTCGGGGACCGGAGGCACTCGACTGAAACTGGTAAATGACGTCCAGAACGACCGATGCCCCCTCTCGGAGATCGGCGACCAGATAACGGAAGGGAATGCTTGCCCCTTCGGAGTAAGCCGCATTGATGGCGTTCAGGCTGCCGGCCTGATAACTCACGCTGGGCTTGTTTGCGAATTGGCTCAGCGTGCTTCCGACGTCGGTAAACGTCGTCGTAGCCAGCAGACTCGAATCGAGCCCAAGCGCCGATAGATCGAACGACGACCCGTTCGAATCGTCCGGATCTACATACCACGTTGTATGGATGTTGCCGTCCACCTGTCCATCGAGGTCGGCGAGACTGCCATCAACGACCGTCCACGGCAAATGACCACCGCCCGTGTTGGGTGTTCCATCATTGTGGAGCACTTGAAATTGCACCGCTTCTCCGTACTGAAAGCCGCCGGCAAAGATGTTCGCGGTGGCTCCGGGGGCGTAGTCCGGAAAATCGGTGGCCACCACAGCCAGCAAATTTCGCTGCTCGAGCGGCTCGACCCCAAACTTACCGGTCTGATACGAAATTCTGCGACCGGTCTTGTGACGCTTGGTACCGTGGCGGCGTGCAAGAAATGACGACATGAGATTGTTGGCCTCTGGACCATTCCGGACGGGATGGATTGCGGCGCCTCGATCCGCCATTGAGGAGATTGGCGGGCGCGAGGCCCCAAGGGGCAAACAAGGTGCCAATCGAGTGCTGAACCAGGCGGCGGCTTGCTTAACCCACGCGGCGGCAACCGGTTGCGCAATGGGGTTCCGTCTCGGAGCCCTCCCGGACCGCAGCGGGCTTGTTGACATTACGCAACAACATGAGAAATAACGCCTCATCACGTTGCAGCCGCGACGGGTCGATCCGTTGGTGGGACGTATCGAGCGGCAGAGAGCTACTGGTAATGCGAGGCGACTGGGCCCGCTTGAGTGGCTCACGCTCAGTCCCGACGGTTGGAAGCTGCTTGCAATTGGGCTCTGCGCACCTGGGATCCTCGCCCGTAGCCAGTCGAGAGGCGCGAATGGCTGTATGTTGATCGCGATTTGCCATACGACCAGGCGGCTGGATTTGAACTCCGTCCCGAAAATGATTCCTCAAACGGTACGGTGTCAGAAATGACGACTTTCCGCGAATGTTGATCGCGTAAGTGTCATTGCCCCCTGCTCGTAATTGAACAGGTCGTCCGTTTGCGGCACACCAAGCCGGTTATGCCTGCGCGTGTCAGGCCTTCGCATTATCCTGACCTCTTATGGCACTCGGCGCGCCTTTTCGTTCGATCCCAGCGTAGCGATACAGCGTGCTCTTCATGTTCAGCTTGGCTGCCCTGGAATCCGCTCCCATCGCGCAGATCTTCTAGCTTGCAGCCTTCTTCTTTATGCCCATTATTTTTAAAACTGGATCAGAAGGGCACCAGTTTGTTCG
>CAZUPX010000643.1:0-8093 GCA_964622155.1 uncultured Planctomycetaceae bacterium
CTGCCATGATGAGCGACAAGGCCGCGCCCATGTGTTCGCAGACCCGCTCGCAGCAGGTGCAGCCGAAATGAAGCCGATTGCGGGCCTCGGCCATCAGCGTGATCGTGACCACGACCGGCGAGCCATCGACAAACGCGCTGGGAAATCGCAAGCGAAACAGGTCGGCTCCTAGGAAAACATCTTCGCGGATCTTGAATTCCCAGGTGTTCGCGTGTCGCTGGATCAACTGCCGCCCCTCGGGGCCCAACAGCCTGCAAGCCTCGGTGAATGTCAGGCGGGACAGGCGATCCTTGAGTGACAATCGCCCGCTGGGCAAAACCGTTGCCGTCGTGGTCGTCATGACGTTGCACTCCTTGCCGGGTAAGCGGAATCCGATCAGATTGGCCGATCCTTGAATTCAATAATGTACCGCGGCTGAGCCGCTCGTAAAGCCAACTTCTAGCGTGGACTTTCCCCCATGATGCGTTCGATGGCCGAAGCCAGAGAGACCGCCAAGGCCTTGTGTCCCTTGGGCGAGATGTGCGGGTCAATCTTGAAGCGGAATGCGCGTCTTTCTTCTTCCGTGTACTTCCACAGATCCGGTAGCGGGTCGTGCAGGTAGCACCCTGTATCCTCGGCCAGCTCGCGAAAGCGTGCCTGGTAGCTGGTCGGGTCACTTGTCTCCTCGATGAAGGGCCACATTGGCACGAGAAAAAGCAGGACAGGAGCCTTGCACCCGCGGATCCAGGTCTCCAAGATCGTGCGGAGCAGCAGCCACCTGGCATTACCGGGAGAGTCGTAATCTGGAACAGGTTGAAACTTCGTGATCTTCTGCAGCAGATCACGCAACCCCAGCTTCTTCGCTACGCTGCGGAGGCCCGCATACGGCACGCCCCAGTCGACAAAGGGGGCGTCCTCCGGTGGAATCGTAGCTTTGGTGAAGGGGGCCTTGGGCACGGGAATGTGGTGCAACACAAGCTTGCCCTGCTCAATTGTGTAATACGGCTTGGCGTAGATGACCTCCTTGCCGACGTGGTCTAAGAAAGGAGTAAAGCGGGCAGCCGTCCGCACGACGTTTTCGACGTGCAGACCGATGATCACGAGATCGTGCTCCACATCGGCGCAATCCTGGTAGGTCAGGTAATGCTGGTCGGGCCCGCTGCCCGGAAGACCGTAGTTATAGACCTCGAGATCAGGCACCAGTTTCATGACCACATCACTGTAACGGGCGCTGTTGGTGCAACCGTCACCTGCCGTCTGCGAGTCGCCGAAGAGAATCGCTCGAAATTTTCCCGGCGTGCGCTCCTTGACGAACTCGTGATCCGAGCGGAAGCCGGCCGCGTTGGTGCGCACCAGGTATCCGCCCGTTTCGTGTGGTACCCGTGACTTCACGCTCGGCATCATCGTGTAGCCGATTCGCGGGTGATACTGCGTTAGTGCGTTCCACATCGGCGGAAAAGCGCGAGCGGGGCTCGCACGCTCTAGGGGGCGACGTTTGTCCGTTTCAGCCCGTACTTCTTCGCCATCAGTGCGCGCCGCTCGACGACCAGCGCGTAGTGCTCGGCAGGCCAGTCTTTATAATAGTCTGTTTTTTCGAGCGACTCAGAGCCCTGCAGCACAGCTTCGAGGCTATTGGCGATCACGAGAAAGTAGGGTTCCTTTCCACGCGAGTGGGGAAATCGACTCGTCGTGGTCTTGGCCACGCCGGTGTTCAAAAACACGTTGCTCGAAATCAACTCCGCATTGAGGTTTTCCACGTAGTCGCTGATGCCCCACTGAAACTGGGTCTTGGGGGGAAAGGCCATCACGCGAGTGGTCAGCGTGGGAGAGTCACGCACCTCGATGGCGTTTTGCCGGATGAAGTCACGAACGTTGCCCGATTGCCACACTTGCACATCCACGGTTTTGGCCTGCAAGGCCTTTTGGGCGAAGGGGCAAGGAGCGAACCTGTAGTTGTAGAATTCGCTCTTGGTCGCGACGAACTCTTGGATCCAGGTCCAAATGTCCTCTTCGACTTGTTGGCAAGTGGGATCGATGGTGCTCATTGGATCGATATCGCCTTCGTGCGATTGGGTAGGAGGCTGAACCATGTTCGATGCGGCTCTCTAGAACATCGTGTAACAGAGGATACTGACGGTGCCGTCACCTTCGGCGGCCTCCTGTCGCAGCGCCTCGGCGATCTCTTTCAGTCTCGGTGCCATGGCCGCGAGGCCAGTCTCGCCTTCGGCCGTCCATAACGCGGACAGAGTGTCTACGAGCCCATCGGCGGTGCCGCCGCCCGGAAACTCGAAGTCGGCCGGCTGCATCACGCCCAGGATAGGCTCTTCGAAGTAACTCTTCGCGCCTGCGTCGCCGGCGAGCGGGAAATACGCCTGCTGGCCGGCGACTCTTCTGGCCTCCGCGAGTGGCCTGATGACCTCGTCGAACAGTGCCCCTGCGAGCCCTCTCGCATGTTCTTCGTCAGTCGAGCTCATATTCGTTCCTCCAGTCTTCGTCGCCCTTCGGCGCCGGTTGCTCGCTCTTCCAGAGCAGCCAGTCTTCGAGGACCAATAGGTCCATGTCTGTGCGCATGAAACACCGATACGCATCCTGCGGCGTGCAAACGATGGGTTCGCCCCGCACGTTGAACGAAGTGTTGACGATGACCGCACAGCCCGTCTTCGCGTGGAACGCGCGGAGGATCTTGTGAAAGTCGGGCTTGTCGTCGGCCGTGACCGTCTGCACACGAGCACTGTAGTCGACGTGCGTCACCGCCGGGACGTCGCTGCGCGGCTGGCTCACGATCGGCAACATGTCGTCGCCCTCGAAGACACTCCGAGCCATGGGGACCTGGCGCTCTCTCTTGACCGGTGCCACAAGCAACATATAGGGGCTTTCTCCCTCGAGCTCGAAGTACTCGGCCGACTCCTCGGCGAGCACCGCCGGCGCAAACGGCCGGAAGCTCTCGCGGAACTTGATCTTGATGTTCATCGTGCTCTGCGTGTCCACCCGCCGCGGATCACCAAGGATCGACCGGGCGCCGAGCGCGCGGGGACCGAACTCCATGCGCCCGCTCAGGATGCCCACGACCTTGCCGTCGGCCAGCGCGTCGGCCACCACGTTGGCGCGCTCGTCTGGGTCTTCCAGTCGGTGATGAGGGGCACCTTGCCGGTCGAGAAACGCCCCAACCTCGTGCGGCGCGAACGCGGGCCCGAGGTAGCTGCCCTTCAGCGAATCGCCCCTCCCGTTCACCGCGCGTGGGGCGCCCAGGAGTTGGTGAGAGACCAGGAGAGCTGCCCCGAGCGCACCGCCCGCATCGCCGGCCGCCGGCTGGATGAACAGCCCGTCGAGACCACTCTCGCGCCAGATGCGCCCATTCGCTACGCAGTTGAGCGCCACGCCACCGGCCATCACGAGGTTCTTCGTCCCAGTCATCTTCGTGACGTGGGCGACGAGCTTGAGCATCACTTCTTCGGTGACGAGCTGCACCGAGGCCGCAAGATCCATCTGCCGCCGTGTGATTGGCGCTTCGAGCTTGCGCGCGGGGCCGCCGAAGAGCTCGTCGAAGCGAGCATTGGTCATCACCTGACTGTCGAGGTAGCCGAAATAGCTCGTATCGAGGCGAAACGAGCCGTCTTCCAACACGTGCATGAGCTTGTCGCGGATGATGTCGGCGTACTTGGGCTGTCCGTACGGCGCGAGGCCCATCAGCTTGTATTCGCCCGAGTTGACCTTGAACCCGCAGTAGTAAGTAAATGCGCTGTACAGAAGGCCGAGCGAGTGTGGATAGCGAATCTCCTGTAACAGCGTTATCTGGTTGCCTTTTCCGTGCCCGAGCGCGCATGTCGCCCACTCGCCCACGCCGTCGATCGTCAGGATGGCCGCCTCTTCGTATGGCGACGGATAGAAGCAACTGGCGGCGTGCGCCATGTGATGGTGCGTGACGAGCAGACGAGGCTTCTCACCCAGGACCCCCTCGACGTCGTCCATGAGCCGCGCCTTCACACCGAGGAAAGCGCGGCAGGCCTCGATGAATTGGTCTCTGCCGCCGGGCGATGCGCTGACGGTGTTCTTCGCGATACGGTCGAACGTAAGTAGAGGGCTGTCATAGAAGACGACCGCGGAGAGCTCGGAGGGCTCGATGAAGGCCTCCCCGAGGCAATAATTGATAGCTCTTTTGGGGAACCGCGGATCGTGCTTCTTTCGCGAAAAACGCTCTTCTTGCGCGGCCGCGATGATCTCGCCGCCGCGGACCATTGCGGCTGCGGCATCGTGGTAATAAGCCGAGATACCCAGGACGTATCCGCTCAAGTGTTGCCCCCAGTTTTCGCTCGATCGCCGACAACGAGCCCGCCGTGGTCACGCTAAACGTCACGAATAGCCTAGTTCGGATCGTGTTCGAGTTCAACGGAGGGTACTTCAGCGTACTTTTGGCGGCGAAATGCCTTACGCCTGATCCTTCGGACGGATCGACAGCACGACGCTTTCCGACTCGGTGCCGGGGAATGGATAGGCCGCGAGCTTACGCAGCTCAAGATGTCGCAACAAGCCAGCCTCGCGCGCCTCGTTACGCTCTTCGAGCCAAGCCGGACCTTTGATCACCAGCACACGGCCGATCGACTCCCAGTGCGGCGCGAACCAGCGGAGCAACTTGGCCAGCGGAGCGACGGCACGCACCACGAGCACATCAAACGCGCGCTCTGCAAGCACCTGTTGAGCCGGCGCGTGATAGACCTTCACGCTGAGGCCGACTTCGTCAACGATCGCTTGCGCAGCTTTCGCCTTTTTGGCCACCGAATCGCACAGCGCGACTTCGAGATCGGGCCGCACGATGGCCAGCACGAGGCCCGGCACTCCACCGCCCGTGCCCACGTCGAGCACGCTGGCTCCGGCGTCCAAAAACGGCTCGAGCGCCATGCTGTCGACCACGTCGCGAGCCACGAATTTTTCGTAGTCGGTGTGCCGCGTCAGGTTGAGCTTCGAGTTCCAGCTCCACAACGAGCGGCAATACCGGTCCAGTAGCGCAATCTGCTCGTCCGGCAGCTCGATCTGGTGACGCACGAGCGCGTCGCGCAACGTATCGGTGGAAGAATTGGTCACGATAATCTGACTGATCTCGCAGAGCTTAAAAATCAAGGATCCTCTTGGGCGCTGCTCGATTCTTGCAAGCGAGACGCCAACGACAACCCCAAAATGCATTCATCCATGGCCCGACAGTAGCGTTTCCAATGTCACCACTGTGATCAAGGCGATCGCCAGCGCGAGTGCGGACTTCGGATCGACTCTACCTCTTACCACACCCAAGTCGAGGTGCGAACCCAGGCCGTTCCACAGCCAGAAGGGCGCGGCGGCCAAGCCTAAATAAACGCCGGCGTCGGCGGATAGGTGCCGATCTCGACGTGGTGGCCGTCGGGGTCGCGGCAAAAGAGCTGCACGATGTTGCGGTCGGCGACCACGTTCTTGCGATACGGCACGCCGTGCTCCTTGAGCAGCCGCTCGGCCTCGTCCAGGTCGTCGCAGTGCAGCGCCAGGTGGTCGTAGCGAGTTTGAATCTCGCCTGTCGGGTCGCCGGCCGCCTCGTTGTAAATCAAGTGAATCATAATCCCGTAGTTGTATAGCCACGCGCCGGGAAAATCGAAGTTGGGCCGCGCCACCTCGCGAAAGCCCAGCACGTCACGATAGAAATCCCGGCTCTCGTTGACACGTCGGGTGATCCGGCCCATGTGATTGATGGCTCTGACTGGTAGCGGTTGAGGCATTGGAACTCTTCGAGGTTGGGGCCAGAGGCCAGGGGCTGGGGGCTAGAACAGAAACGGCCAAAGCGACCGCCAATATAGCTAGCGTTGCAAGCGACTCGCAAATACTTTCCGCCGGCAGGTGATCGCTTCACGGGGCATTTGCATTCTCCTGGCCTTCCTGCGACCTACAGCCTACCGCCTACAGCCTCCCGTCCGGCAAACTGGCCAAGCCAGAGCGGATTGTCCAATTTTCTCGATTCTATCGGTTGTGCCGGCCGATAGACACAAAAGGCCACGAGCCCTACAGCTCAGGGGGCCTTCGGCGTCGGGTCTGTACGGGCGTCACGGGGGGAGGGGACATGTCGCTGCGCAATTTGTACGTCGTGCTGATTGCGGTCGTGCTGGGCAGCCAGGCCGGCTGCCACTGCGGTGGTTGCTGGCCGTGCGGCAAGAGCTGGTGCGGCTCGCAGTGCGGCGAAGTCTACTGGAACGAGTGGTTCAGCCTGCCGCCCGACTGCTGCGACCCTTGCAACAATTGCGGCGCGTTCCTGGGTCCCAACAATCGGTTCCTGCGGCGCGGCGTGTTTGCCGCGCATGAGGGCGCCATGGGGCCTTATGCCAACAACGGCTACGGCGACCGCGATCGCTTTCCGGAGTCGGTCGAAGGCCGGCGCAGCGAACAGTTGCCCCCGGGCCAGGAGCCACCCCGCAGCGAAGAGCTGCCCGCCGGCGATTCCACCTCGGACGCGGAATATTACAACGAGTTCGGGCAGCGGGCGTCGTTCGAGTGGCCGGTTGATTCGCCCGGCGCTTCCCGTAAACTTGGGAGGCCGCCTCGAAGCCGAGTGGTCGCCAGGTAGTCTGGCGTCCTGGAGGGCGGCCCCTCTCAGGCGACAGGCGGCCCACATGGCGCACAGCGGCGCGAGTGCCTTTCTGCAACTGCTCGCCGATTCGGGCGTAAGCTACCTGTTCGGCAATCCGGGCACCACCGAGCTGCCACTCTCCGATGCGCTGTTCACCGAGCCACGCATCCGTTACATCCTCGGCCTGCAGGAAGTGCCGGTCATGGCCATGGCCGACGGCTATGCCATGGCCTCGCGCAAACTCGGTGTCGTCAACTTGCACATCAGTTGCGGACTGGGCAACGCGATGGGCATGCTCTACAACGCCCATCGCGAGGGAACGCCACTGCTGGTTACCGCCGGCCAGCAAGATCGCCGGCTCAAGTTCGCCGATCCGATTCTCACGGGCGACATGGTTGCTGTTGCCCGGCCGTGGACCAAGTGGTCGGTCGAGGTGGAACAGCTCGAAGACCTGCCCGCGGCGACTCGCCGCGCGGTGCAACTGGCTCTGACGCCCCCCACGGGCCCGGTGTTTCTCTCGTTGCCCATGGACTTGCAAATGGCCGATGCGTCGGGCCTGGACATGACGCCCGCAAAAGTCATCAACCATCGCGTTCGACCGCCGCTTGGCGCAATAAAAGCCGCGGCGGAGTTGCTGGCCCACTCACGAAACCCGGCCATTCTGGTCGGCAGCCGCGTGACCGAGGCCGACGCCGTGCCCGAGTTGGTCGCGGTGGCCGAGCGACTGGGAGCGCCGGTGTTTTCAGAGCCGGGCCACACGCACGGCCGGCTGAGCTTTCCGGCCGATCATCCGCTGTACGCCCAGACGATCGGCTATTGGGCACCGGAGATGGCCAAACGGCTGGCCGAGTTCGACGTGCTGCTCGTTGCGGGAATGGACCTGGTGCGCGAGTACGTCTACCACGGCCCCGACCCGCCAATCCCGCGTCACCTGCGACTGGTGCACTTCGACGACAACGCTTACCAGATCGGGAAGAACTATCAGGTCGAGGTGGGCGTGTTGGGAGATGCGAAGGCCGGGCTGGCGGAGTTAGCAACGCTGTTGACCGCTGCCATGTCGACGGCGGAGAAAGACGGAGCCCGATCTCGCGCTGAGTCGCGCGCGGCGATACACCAACAAAACGTCCAGCGGTTACGCGATCAGATCGCGAGTCGCCGCTCGGCCCGACCGATGCACCCCAGCGTGCTGATGGAGAGCCTGGCCCGAGTGTTGCCGGGCGATGTAGCGATTGTCGAGGAAGCCGTGACCACCACCGGCACGATCTTTCAGCGACTCGGTGCGCTCAAGAACACCAGCGGCTACTTTGCCCATCGGGGCTGGGCGCTGGGGTGGGGGTTGGGTTGTTCGCTGGGAGTGAAGTTGGCCTGGCCCGAGCGGCCGGTTCTGGCCGTGATCGGCGAAGGGGCCGCGATGTACGGCATCCAGGCGCTCTGGACGGCGGCCCATCACAATCTGGCCGTGACGGTGGTGATCCCCAACAACGCCCAGTATCAGATCCTCAAGAGTGGCGCCGCCGGTCTCGGTCTGCCGGCC
>CAZUPX010000644.1:0-2590 GCA_964622155.1 uncultured Planctomycetaceae bacterium
ACCGTCGCTCAGCGCGTGGCATACTGCCTGCGCGAGATGAACGCCGTCGAGACGATCGGCAAACAGCACAACGCGATGCTCTACGGCCTGCCGAAGCGGCGAATTCGCAAGAGCAAAGCGGCGTGAGTAACGGAAGACGAGGAAGTGACCACAAAGGCACGAAGGTCACAAAGAAGAGCTGAGCCGCTGACGACCGGCGGCCTTGATCGCGTCGGGATTGAACTCGACGACCTCGCCCTTGGCAGCCGCATCGAGCCCGATCTGTAACTGCTCGCGGATCCACTGCTCGGCGAGCATCCGACCTTGTTCGGCGTCGACGAGCATGTAAACCTTTTGCGTCTGCTCGTCCTCAACCTCAAGGGGGCGCCCGGGGTGCTGAGCCAGTGCCTCTCTCATCTGGTGCGTTATCTTTGGCGCCATTGCATGGGTTCCATTAACTTGCACTGTCACGTCACGTAGACAGATGCCGAACCTACTCCTTAATCAGATCCTTCACCGTCATGCCGCCCGGGATCATGGGCAGCACGTGCTCTTGATAGGGCACTTCGACGTCGAGGACGTACGGGCCGTCGTGGGCCAGCATTTCTTTTAGCGCGTCGACCAGTTCCGATTTTTCTTTCACATAACGGGCACCGGCGCCGAAGCCTTTGGCGATCGTGACGAAGTCGGGATAGCGGCCGGCGGGATTTTCGGCCGTGCCTTGGCCGATGGCCTCGGGATTGTCGATCGGACCCAAGTAGGTGTGCGCCCGGTTGCCCTCGTGAAAGCGGTCTTCCCACTGCACTACCATGCCCAGGTGCTGGTTGTTGAGCAACAGCACCTTCACCGGCAGCTTCTCGCAATAGCAGGTGGCCAGCTCCTGAATGTTCATCAAAAAGCTGCCGTCGCCGTCGATGTCGATCACGAGCTTCTCGGGGTGGGCCGCCTTGGCGCCCATCGCCGCGGGCAGGCCGAAACCCATCGTGCCCAAACCGGAGCTGGAACACCAGGTTTGCGGCTCGCGCAGCTTGTAGTGCTGAGCCGCCCACATCTGGTGCTGGCCGACGCCGACCGTGACAATCGTCGGCGTGTCCTTGGTCAGTTCCCACAGCTTGTGAATCGCGTACTGCGCCGAGATCGTACGGTCGTTCTTGCCGAACTTGAACGGATCGCTCTTCTTCCAGGCCGCGATCTGTGCATGCCAGCCGCTCAAATCCTCGGGCGGCTCGACGATCTTGTTCAACTCGGCCAGCGCATACTTGATGTCGCTGACGATCGGAATGTGGGCTTCCTTGTTCTTGTTGATCTCGGAGGGGTCGATGTCGATGTGGACGATCTTGCCATGCTTGGCAAACTCCGAGACCTTGCCGGTCACGCGATCGTCAAACCGCACGCCAAAAGCCAACAGCAAGTCGGCCTGATCGACCGCGTAGTTGGCATACACGCTGCCGTGCATCCCCAGCATCTCAAGCGACAGCGGGTCCTCGCCCGGATAAGCACCCAGGCCCATCAGCGTCATGGTCACGGGTATCTTGGTTCGCTTGACCAGCTCGCGCAGCTCGTCGCTGGCTCCGCCCATGATCACCCCGCCGCCGGAATAGATCACCGGTCGCTTGGACCGCTTGATGGCGGCGGCCACCTGGGCGATCTGCTCGGGCCGCGCCAGATGGGTCTCAACGTGGTAGCCCGGCAAGTGCATCGGCGCGTCGTAGTCGGCCACGACCTGCGCCTGCTGCACGTCCTTGGGCACGTCGACCAGCACCGGACCGGGGCGGCCGGTGGTGGCAATATAAAATGCCTCGCGCATCACGCGGGCCACGTCGGCCACGTCGGTGATCAGGTAGTGATGCTTGGTGATGCCGCGGCAGACTTCGACGATCGGAGTTTCTTGAAAGGCGTCGGTGCCGATCACGCCCGTCTTGACCTGACCGGTGATGGCGATCAGCGGAATGCTATCCAGCTTGGCGTCGGCGATGCAGGTGACCAGGTTCGTGGCGCCGGGTCCGCTGGTGGCCATGCACACCCCGGGCTTGCGCGTCGTGCGGGCGTAACCTTGGGCCGCGAACCCGCCCCCCTGCTCGTGCCGCGGCAGGATGGTGCGAAGGCGATCTTTGTAACGCGTCAGCGACTGGTGCAGCGGCATGCTGGCGCCGCCGGGATAGGCGAACACGACCTCCACCCCGTGGTTCAACAGCGATTCCACGAGAATGTCGGCGCCGGACTGCATCTGCCGGCTGGTTCGCTTGGGTGTCGTCGTCGCCATGAAATCGCCTCGTGAGTGTCCCAGATCGCTGACTGCGACGCGGTTGAGAAAACAGTACCAAACCCCTGTTAGGCAAACATATTAGCATACGGCGCAGGGCCAAATCTGACAACCATTTTAGCGGGCTGGCCGAGTCAGATCCCTCGGTATTCCACGCCTGGAATGACGCTTGATCGGCACAGTCGGTTCGCACGCGGGCAGCAGTCGCGTGAGCGCACACCACTGCCACTCTTGAAGCTGTGGTTATGCTGGGAGGGCGTCGAGGAATTCTCGAATCCTGGCAGTGGAGTGGACGATGAGTCGCGAGCCGGATCTGGCGAAGTGGGCTGCGTGGAGGTTGCGGCTGCG
>CAZUPX010000645.1:0-5538 GCA_964622155.1 uncultured Planctomycetaceae bacterium
CATCGTCGGCGGGCTGCACCACCAGATGAAGTATGAGTGGTATCTGAACCTCGTCCGCATTCTGCACGCGGCCTACCCGCGGCTGCACTTGAAGGCTTGGACCGCGGTGGAGATCGACTGGTTCACGCGCACCAGCGGCAAGAGCATTCGCGAGGTATTGGAAGACATGATCGAGGCCGGCCTGGGAAGCCTGCCCGGCGGCGGGGCCGAGATTTTTCATCCCGAGGTCCGCGACCATATTTGCGAGCACAAGGCCGACGCCGGCCGTTGGATCGATATTCACCGCACGGCTCACTGGCTGGGCCTGCGCACGAACGCCACGATGCTCTACGGCCACCTGGAAAACGCATTTCATCGGGCCGACCACCTGGTGCGACTCCGCGAGCTGCAAGACGAGACCAGCGGATTCCAGACCTTCATTCCGCTAGCCTTTCACCCCGACAACACTGGATTGAGCCACATCAAAAAGGCCTCGGGGCTGATGGACCTGCGCACGGTGGCTGTCGCGCGGCTGATGCTCGACAACTTTGACCACATCAAGGCGTACTGGATCATGCTGGGCGTCGGCACGGCCCAGACGGCGCTGGCCTACGGAGCCGACGACCTGGACGGCACCGTGCGGCACGAGCTGATCTATCACGACGCAGGCGCCACGACGCCCGAGATTCTGTCGGTCGAAGACATTCGCCGTCTGATCACCGAGGCCGGCCGCGAGCCGGTCGAGCGCGACACGCTCTACAATCGCGTCGTCCGCGACGGAGCGGTGTGGCGAACGGCGGAGCCGCTGACCACATAGTTCCTTAGTCGCAAAGCTAGTCCGTAATGACACTCCTCCTTACAACCGTCTGCAACCAGTATGTAGTCCAAGCCTCTGACGGACGACTATCTGCCCAAGACCGACGTGGCAATTACGTCACGATAGCCGATATGGCGAATAAGGCAGTCGTCGTTGACGGCGACTTCGCTCGGTTTGCAGTTGCCTTTACTGGACCAGCAGTTCTCGGTCGAGCGGTGCATTCGCAACCGTTCCCGGCGACAGCCATGGCCATTGGCGATGCTCTGATGGACATGGGCGCCGATGGTCTGCGGATCGAACAAATCGTGCCGAAGTTGAGTGTATGGCTGGGAAACACGCTCGCGCGCTCGCGGGATGGTCACGACCCACTGCCGATGACGGTGGTCTTGGCCGGGTTCGCGCGTGATCATGATCATTCCGCTGTTCCGTTTTATTGCGACGTTACCAATTATTTTCGCCCCAATCCCGGCGCGCACTTCAACGTGCGCGAAGAGTTCACCGACTACCTGGAATTCTTGCCGCCGACACGGGAGGGGTTCATGATGCGCGGAACCGAGCAAGCATTCACACACGCCCTCCAGGAGCGCGCTCGGAAGCTGCAGCATCGCGGCTTCCTCAGCTCTGGAAACATTCCCGGTATCGAAAAATGCATGGTACGAATGATTCGAGATGCTTCGATGACGCCGCACCACGGCAAGTTTGTGGGCCAAAATTGCATTACGGTTTCAATTAGTTTTGTGCCGGGCAAGCCGGGAATACGATGTCTCAATTGGGGGCGAAAACCGGACCACGTGTACACGATGAACCCGTTGATTATTCGCCCAGGCGTTGCGTCGCGAATCTTTCACACTCAAGGGCTGGGGGATCTGTCGAGCGGTGGCACATTTCCCGTTACGATAGGGCGCCCTCGGAACACTGACGCGGACGAGAAGTGTGTCTGCGGATCTGGTTTGAAGTACAAGCATTGTTGCACCCACCGCGACAGCCCGCCACAACCCATGGATGAAGCGTCCGTGCTACGAGCGTTTCAGACGATTCATCGCGAATTGCATAGAGGACAATAGGCCGGTTCAAACGGCTACTCCCGCGCGGCCTCTCCACCGTGCTTCATGACACAAGTGCGAGGGGCGCCGAAATGACTCTGCACGACCGACTGGAGCGCCGGCGCAGAAAATCTGACGAAAGGAGCCCGATCATGCGTTTCTGTTTTGGACTGGCAGTTGTGGGCGTGTTGCTGGCGGTGTCCTTTGCGGGCTGCACGCGCGAGCGTTCTGCCGATCGATCGGCCGAGACCGAAGAACGGCACGCCCTGGTCGGGCAGAAGGCACCGAGCTTCTCGGCCGAACTGCTGGGCGGCGGGCCGTTCGACCTCGACATGCACGCCGGTCGGATAGTCGTTCTCGACTTCTGGGCGACTTGGTGCGGGCCGTGCGTCCAGGCTCTGCCGCAGATTGCCGAGGTGGCTAGGAGCTTCGGCGATAAGGGAGTCGAACTGTATGCAGTCAATCTGCGGGAAGACCCCGAAACGGTCAAAGAGTTTCTTCAGTCGAACGGGATCGATGTTACGGTCGTGATGGACACGGATGGCAACGTCGGCAGTCTCTACCAGGCCGAGGCCATTCCGCAGACGGTCATCATCGGCAAAGACGGCCGCGTGCAAGTCGTGCACGTCGGGCTATTGCCCGACCTCAAAAGTCGACTGACAAATGAATTGAACGACCTTGTCGCGGGCAAGAATTTGGCTGTCGCGGCGAAATAACGGTAGGCCACTGCGAGTGCCGGCCATCGCGTTGCCGCTCTGGCGGCCACCTGCCACAATCGCCGCGCGGACCTGCCAAACTCCCTCCAGGATGCTCCCTCACAGGTCTATCCCTATGTCGATCGTCAAACGAAGGTCCGTAGCGGCGTTCTGTTTGTTCGCTCTGCTGATTGCGGCTCCTCGCGTGCTGGCCGCCGAGCTGGCACCCGAAACGACGAAGGCCATCGACGCTGCGATCGACGGGTTCATGGTCAAGCACCATGTGCCGGGTCTGTCGGCGGCGATCGTCAATGGGAAGCAGCTCTGTTATGAACGAGGCTACGGGCTGGCCGACGTCGAGAACAATGTGCCGGCCACAGGCGAGACGGTCTATCGACTGGCCTCGATCTCCAAAATGCTCACCGGCGTGGCCGTGATGCAGCTTGTGGAGCAGGGAAAAATCGACCTGACCGCGCCCATCCAGAAGTACGTCCCGAGCTTTCCCGAGAAGCAAGCGCCGATTACTTGCGAGCTGCTGCTGAAGCATCAAAGCGGCATTCGGCATTACCGGGGAGACGAAGTACGCAGCGCAGTCTCGTATCGTCGCATCACCGACTCGTTCAAGATTTTCCAGGACGACCCGCTGTTATTCACGCCGGGCGAGAGGTTCTCATACACGACTTACGGCTTTAACGTCCTTGGTGCGGCCATCGAAGGAGCCTCGGGCAAGGATTATGTAACCTACGTGCAAGAGCACGTCTGCAAGCCAGCCGGCATGACGGCCATCCAGCCCGATCGTCCCGAGAAGATCATTCCTCACCGCGCGGCCGGCTATCGCCGCGCGGGCACGGCCGCGATCAGCGTGTTGATGAACGACTTCGCCGTTGACATCTCGAACAAGATTCCCGGCGGCGGCTGGTGCTCGACCCCCGGCGACCTGGCCCGGTTCGCAATCGCGCTGGCCGACGCAAAGCTGGTCAGCCGTGAGACCTTGGACAAGATGTGGACCCGCCAGACGACCGCTGGTGGCAAATTGACTGATGTGGGACTGGGTTGTTTTGTCGGCGAATACAAAGGCCAGCGGCGCATTTTTCACTCCGGCGGCCAGCCTAAGGTGTCGACGTTTTTGATACTAGCCCCGGACCAAGGTGCGGCGGTCGCCCTAATGTGCAACGTGAGCAACGCGCCCGTGCAAGCGCTGGCGGGGGAGATCTTGGACCTGGTGGCCAAGGAGGCCGTCGGCAAGTAGCTCGCCAACCTGCCGAATGGTCAACCGAGACTTTGGGTGACCATTTTTTGCAGGGGATACCGGTCGGTGCGGTCGGCGACGTGCTGAGTCCGGCAAAAGACGGTATCCTGGCAATGGTTGTTCCGTCCCTGCTGCCATGGCGATAGCCTAGCTAGTTGTGACCGGCTCTGTCGAAAACACCTGCCGTCGCGTGGGATCGGTAAAATCTTGACCCTCGATTTATGGTAACCGTCCTGTGAACCGCATCTTGACTGTCGCTTCGTCATGCACAGCCCGAACGTTGCCGCAGTTCGCAAAGCAATCGGTGGGAGGTGAAAACAAGCGAGAAGGCCCATGTGATGGGTTTGGTTAATTAACAGAGCGTCCTGCATCTCACTCCTCCCTGTCCCCCGCCGGCCGATGATGGAGGCAGGGCAGACAAGACCGCTGGCCGATGTTGACGCCGAGATCCGACAGCGCCTTGGCTTTGGGTCGCGGTAATGAACTACGCAGTGCGGCTCACTGGACGCGTGATCAAGGATGGAGATTCGGGTCTTCAAACGGCAGGCCCACAGCAGTCGCAGCCGCGTTCAGCTCGCCATCGCTGCTTACCAGTGTCAATCCGGCAAGGCCGCTCCCCGTCCGCCGACGATCGATATCGAGAGCGACTGCTAACTGAACCGCGTCGTATGCGCGAAGTCCCTGATGTATCGCCAAGTCAGTGGCCTGCATAAGGACGTTTGACGTGAGTTCAACGATCCGATAGCGGTTTCTCAAATCTCGCCGAAACTGTGCCAACAATTGTTGCGCGACAACAGCGCTCAAACTACCGCCTCGCTGTCGCCGGACAATCGCGGAAGCGATCTCGACCCCGGTGATTCGCGCCACATACGCTTGATTTTGTGCGACCGGATCGAGAAGCTGCCTGACCCAGGATGACCCGGTCTCGGCAACGTAACGTTTCACGAGGGCGCTCGCGTCGAGAAAAAACGCTGCCACTTAACGTCGGTCCTTCAAGACAGTGTGCGAAAGTGGTTCGCCCTGAATGACCACCGGCGTCCAATCCGAAGCATCCGCTTCCTTTTTGTTGGGAGCTAGCACACCGTTGGCAATCAGCGATTTCTCGAACTCGTCCTCCGTGACTGCAGGACACGTCACCGACTGTGAGAGTAGTTCTTGCAATTGCCGTCGCTCGTCGGCACTCAGTGACTGGACTCGCTCTACCAATTCTTCGAAATTCGAAGTCGACATCATCGTGCACTCCTAGCACCAATTCTACGTCATACTTCGTGGACTGCCTATTGTCAGCCCCAGATTCCGTTAATCTCCGCTTGCCACCGGCCGGTGCCGGTCGATCATGGCTTTGAAGTCGCCGAGGTTGTACCAGTAAGTCGGTTCGTCGAGATCGACTTCGGCAACAGCGATCGTGCCCCAGTCCTTGGCCTGAGCGAGAATGCCCCCTTCGCGGTCGTAAATCGCGGTGATCGTCCAGTTCATGTTCACGTCGCTGTACGTGCTGCTCACAAGAAACACGTGATTCTCGCAGGCTCGCGCACGGGCCAACAGCGGGTTGCAGCCGGCCACCGGCCAGGCGATCACTTCGGCGCCGCGGTTCGAAAGCTCGCGGGCGACCTCGGGGAAGAACCCGTCGTAGCAGACCATCATGCCGACCTTGCCAAATCGGGTATCGAACACCGGATACTCTTGACCGGGCGCCACCCCCATCTCGACCTCGCCCCGCGGCAGCGTGACCTTGCGATACTTGCCGATCAGTCT
>CAZUPX010000646.1:0-1971 GCA_964622155.1 uncultured Planctomycetaceae bacterium
CACGAAACATGAAGGACCCTTCAGTATCGAACACCAGGCGGCCGATGCATTGGGCCTGTTGCGGCAAATCGGCGTGAAACGGGCACACGTTGTCGGGCACTCCTACGGCGGCGCGACCGCTTTGCAACTGGCACTCGACGCGCCCGAAGTCGTGCACTCGCTGGTGCTACTCGAACCGGCGCTTGTAAGGATGGTCCCCAGTAGAGCGGGATTCGCCGAGGAGGTATTCGCGCCTGCGATGAAGCGTTACCGTGAGGGGGACCGTGCAGGCGCCGTGAACGCCTTTTTTGAACGGGTGATCGGACCTAAGTGGAGTGCCGAGTCTGCCCGGACGGTCCCCGGGGGGCCCGACGATGCAGTACGGGACGCCGGGACTTGCTTCGAAGTCGAGATACCTGCGCTTGAGCAATGGGAATTCGACGAGAAGAAAGCGCAAAAAATCTCCCAGCCGATCCTCTACGTGCTGGGAAGCGAGAGCATCCCTGTGTTCGAGGAAGGAAGAAAGCTGGTCCACTCCTGGTTTCCGCGGACCGAGGATTGCTTGGTGCAGGGTGTGACGCACGGTCTCCAGATGCAAGACCCACGAGCCGTGGCAGAGGGGACGGCGAAGTTTCTCAAACGGTATCCGATCGAGCGCCGTCCGACGGCGCAATAGACCGAGGCAAGGACGCTTCCGCACTCGCGTAGGTGGAAGTGCGCTCTACCAGCTTTGGCGACCGTCCGACAAAAGGTACGTGAAACCGCGGAACTAGTCGGCCTCGGCGGCACGCCGCTCGACGATCGGGTCGTGGTCATCGATGACTATCTGGGCGGCGGTTATGGCGAGCCAACCGAAGCGATGGTCGAAGCCGTCGCGCTGGCTGCACGGTTCGAGGGATTGCTGCTGGACGCGGTCTACACGGGCAAAACCCTTTCCGGCCTCGTCGACCTGGTGCGGCAGAGCTATTTCAAAAAGACCGACCATGTGCTGTTCTGGCACACGGGTGGCACGCCCGCCCTGTTCGCGTATCGAGAGGCGTTCGACGTGTTACCGGCCGGTGTCGACGTCACTGGGCACTGCATCTGATACAATGCCGCTCGAGTCGAGCGGTCGGTCGATCGCTCCGGTTGACGAAAGACACGACGGGCCGTCGTCGCACCTGCAATTCGGACCGGTATTCACGCGACAAAGAACTTCCTGATGACTCGCACACTTGGCCTCAGCTCAGCGGCGCTGGCTGCGTTCGGCCTGACGTTCCTTCTGGTGCGGGTCAGCCAGTCGCCGCGCGCGGCACCACCCTCGCCAAATCCGCCCGGCATGGTCTGGATTCCCGGCGGAGCGTTCACCATGGGCAGTGACGATGCTGCCGCGCGTGCCGACGAGCGGCCGACCCACCGCGTCCGCGTCGATGGATTCTGGATGGACCAGACGGAGGTGACTAACGCCCAATTTCGCGAGTTTGTCGAAGCGACCCGGTACGTCACTACCGCCGAGCGAAAACCGTTGTGGGAAGATCTCCAGAAGCAGCTCCCGCCGGGCACTCCCAAGCCGGCCGACGACAAGCTGGTGCCCGGCTCCATGGTCTTTACTCCAACCACCGGTCCGGTGCCGCTGGATGACCATGCGCGCTGGTGGCGCTGGCAGCCCGGTGCCGACTGGCAACATCCCGAGGGGCCGGACAGTTCCGTCGAAGGAAAGGACCATCACCCGGTCGTGCACGTCTCGTGGGAGGATGCCGCAGCCTACGCCAAATGGGCCGGCAAGCGCCTGCCGACCGAAGCCGAGTGGGAATTCGCGGCACGCGGACGACTGGATCGTCAGCCATTCGTCTGGGGCGCCGACAAGCCGTCAGACGCATCACCGCGCGCCAATATCTGGCAGGGGAGTTTTCCCGACAAGGACATGGCCGGCGATGGATTTGCCGGCACCGCCCCGGTCAAGTCCTTCGCGCCCAACGGGTACGGACTGTATGATATGGCCGGCAACGTCTG
>CAZUPX010000647.1:0-11115 GCA_964622155.1 uncultured Planctomycetaceae bacterium
ATCAGCGAGACGTACTGGAATGTGAGGCGTGAGGCGTGAGGCTTGAGACTTTGAGGACGAAAGTAAGCAGGAGATCAAGCTTCGGCTCGAAGGGAGCGCAGCAGGCCGGCGAGGACCTTGGCGGTTTCGTCGGCTTGCTGCGTGACCTTCGCTGCAACCTCCTCGGGCAGGTAGCCGAGGCGAACTGCGATCGAGAGTTGGTATTCGACTTCGCGAACCGAACCAAACGCCATGTCGAGGAATCGAATGTAATCAGCCTGAGTGGAGCGTGCACAACCCTCGACGATGTTGGACGCGATCGACACCGCCGACCGCCGAAGCTGAATGGTCAATCCGAACTGCTCGTCCTTGGGAAATGTCTTCGTGGCCGAATAAACCGACAAAACCAAAGCATCAGCAAGTTCAAACGCACGAAGCTTTCGATGATCTCTCATGGCTGGAATTATGCTACCTCAGGCCTCAGGTCTCAAGCCTCAGGCCTACTAATGCGAGTGTGCTCCTGGGAGAGCAAGCGGCCTCCAAAACCGCCCCACGGGGTTCGACTCCTCGCGCTCGTGCTTGTGAGAGGCTTGAGACTTGAGGCTACAGGCTTGAGGCCGAGGACAGAAGGGAGGCGGATGAAATGAAATCCAAACCCTCAAGTCTCAGGACTCAAGCCTCAAGCCTACTGCGATGCTGGTGCGAATCCAGTCGTCGGCTCTTGAACGAATAGCCTGTGAGTGTGTGGGATCGCACGGCAGCCTCCGAAGCTGCAAGGCCAGGTTCAACTCCTGGACGGGCTACTGGCTGATGCCTTGCGAGTGTGCCGGATGAGCACGGCAGTGTTCGAAACTGCAAGACGAGGTTCGATTCCTCGGCGAGGCACTCTGAATAGTGGTCAGTGGTTGGTGGCTAGTGGTCAGTGACGACGAACGAATACGGGCAGCCTCGTCGTCTTTGCTCCGACCTACGGCCTACAGCCTCAAGCCTACAGCCTAATTCGTCCTTGGGGTGTGCCGGATTTGCATCCGACCCTGCGAAGGTCGAGGACCAGGTTCGATTCCTGGCGAGGACACTGGTGTTCGTCTGGTTGACTTGGAAGGAGGTGCCTTATGTGCCGCAACGAATTCGACGACAGCTCCTTTTTTTCGAAACGATGAGCAAACGGCGCAAAGCCTTCCCATCAGAAACCAAAGTGAAACGAGGAGTCCGTAAAGTCCATGGCGACAAACTTCTCGAAGAAAAGCTCGGTCGCAACGACTTGTGCCCGTGTGGCAGCGGACAACGGTTCAAGCGGTGCTGCCTGAAGTCAGGCCGCTTTTGATGGGGTCAACCGTGACCACTACTTTTAGAGACTGAACGATCGCGTCGTCCGCCAGTCCGGCGGGCGACGTTCTGACGCTGAAGCCAGACGGCATGGCGACTGCCTGCAAAGCAGTTTCAAGTGGGTTCGACTCCCACCGGCGTCTTTGAAACGAAATCGGAAAGGAAATTCAAGCAAGGTTGATTCAGCCAGTTCCAGCGGCGCGCTTCGCCCGCGTCAACCCAATATGTAGTTGGCGAGGTGCGTTCCGTGAATGGGTTCTGAAGAAGGCTGCGTCTGCCGCAAGGTTAGCTCAGAGGCAGAGCACCAGACGTTGAATCTGGCAGTCACGGGTTCGACTCCCGTACCACTGTGCGTGGTAGCACACCAAGAAGCCCGCGGGGGCGGGCAAGCGTAGGTCTGCCGCTGGAATTGTGCTGGCGCGGCGCGAGAGCGTCGCAACGTGTCACGTGCCGGCGGCAACACAAGACGGTGCCCTGCAGTGCGCAGATACCGCTTGTGCGAGTCCTTGGCAACGACAAACCGACGCCGATGGCAATGCAAGAGCACGTTTCCCATGAGGGGAGCCGGCCCATCAGCATCGTATGGAAACTCGCCAACCCGTTGCCAGCGCGGTTATTCCGTGTCATGGCACGGCAGAATGTGGCTTGATCGCCCGTGCAAGACGATCGCAACGCGACGGGCAATCGGCTTGCGTCATCGGCTCTTCACGAATTTCGATTTGCCTTAAAGGCGAATCTTGTTTGCAGCAGGCGGACGCCGCAACCGGCTCGTGGACCGAATGCGGACATGTCCGATTTCAGGCCGAAGTCAAGCGAAACTGCTCGTTTGCTCTGAAAGATCCCGGAGATTCTAAGCCGAATCTGCCCCGCGGCGCTTGATGTTCTTCCGATCGCATGGCTCCTGTGTGGCTGTCCGCCGGATGGTTCCGCGGGCCTGGTGATGGCAGCAACACCATCGAGTTCTGTTTTGAGGAGACCGATCATGTCGACGAAGAGAGCCACCAAGAAGACTGCGCCGAAAGGTGCGAAGGGCGCGAAGGCCAAATCGACCAAGAAGGCAAAGACAGCAGGCAACGGCAAGCCCAAGAAGCTGAGTGCTCTGGACGCTGCCGCCCAGGTGTTGGCCGCATCGAAGGAGACGATGAACGCCAAGGAGATGATCGACACGATGGCCGCGAAGGGCCTTTGGACGAGCCCCGGCGGGAAGACGCCCCACGCCACGCTCTATAGCGCGATCCTGCGCGAGATTGGCACCAAGGGCAAAGAGGCCCGATTCAAGAAGACCGATCGCGGCCACTTCGCCGCTAACGGCTAGGCTCGACCCGGGGTTCCGCCCCAACGCCCCACGTCGCGAACGTCGGGGCGTTTTCTCGTTGGTGGCGTCCGTGGCCGACCCTTGCCACCAGCCGCGACGTGGGCAAAACGCCGCGTTCACGGGGTCCAACTTCGCCCAGCCGTGGTCAAACCTCCCGGTGTTAGTTCGATAAATCGCGGTGGTTTGCATGTGCCGTCGGCGAAGCCTCGGCGACGAAACACGGGGGATCTCATCGCCTGCCGAGCCGCGTGGTTGGGCGCCTTCGGCGCTCGGGAGCCAGCGCCGACGCCCTTTTTTGCGACCCTAGTGTCGGGCTGCTATTCTTGACGGGGGCATGAACGACATAACTCACATCCTCAGTGACATTGAGAAGGGCGACGCGCAGGCCGCGGAGCGGCTCCTGCCGCTGATCTACGACGAGCTGCGCAAACTGGCCGCTCAGAAAATGGCGTCGGAAACCCCCGGCCAAACCCTGCAAGCCACCGCCCTGGTGCACGAGGCGTACATTCGACTTGTGGGTGCCAATCGGGTGCAACACTGGGACAGCCGCGGGCACTTGTTCGCTGCGGCGGCGGAAGCCATGCGGCGCATTCTCGTCGAGCAAGCCCGTCACAAACGCACGGTGAAGGCCGGTGGAACATTTCAGAGGATCAGTTTGACGGCTGTCGAACCGCTATTGGCAAAATCGAATGTCGACCTGCTTGAGTTGGATGACGCACTCGACAAGTTGGCGGCGAAAGATCCTCGAAAGGCGAAATTGGTGAAATTGCGTTTTTTTGCAGGTTTGACGAACCAGCAGGCCGCGGAGGCACTCGGAATCTCCACGTCCACCGCCGACGAGGATTGGGCGTACGCCAAGACTTGGCTACGCGTCGCGATGTCCGAAAAATCGAGGGCGCAGTAGGTGCGCGCAGACTACTAGCACGACTTGACCAGGCCATTCGGGTAAACGTGCCGATTCTCTCGCATTGTATTTAGGGAGAGAATTGCGCCCTGGTGCGCGTCGTGGAGAATTCGTATGGCCGGCCACCAACTGGACGAAGAGGAGATTTTCAAAGTCGCATGCGATATCGAATCGCCCAAGACACAGGCCATTTACCTGAAACATGTGTGTGGCGACAACTTAGAACTCTACAACCGCGTCGTCACCCTGCTGCAAGCTCGGGAGGATCAACCCGATTTCCTCGACTTGCCGGTGACTGCGATTGTCTTGGCGGACGAACCGACAATCGAACAAGTGGGAGGACGGATCGGACACTACAAGCTCCTGCAGGAGCTTGGTGAGGGCGGAATGGGCGTGGTCTTCATGGCCGAGCAGAAGGAGCCCGTGGAGCGGCGCGTGGCGCTGAAAGTCATCAAGCCGGGCATGGATTCTCGGCAGGTGATAGCCCGCTTCGAAGCCGAGCGGCAGGCCCTGGCGATGATGGATCACCCCGGCATCGCCAAGGTGCTGGATGCGGGCACGACGGACTCGGGCCGGCCATTTTTCGTGATGGAGCTGGTTCGCGGCGTGCCCATTACCGAATATTGCGATCAGCACCAATTGACCCCACGGCAGCGGCTGGATTTGTTTGTCTCGGTCTGCCATGCGGTGCAGCACGCGCACCAAAAGGGAGTCATCCACCGCGACCTGAAGCCCTCAAATGTGCTGGTCGCCGAATACGACGAAGAACCGGTTGCCAAAATCATCGACTTTGGCGTGGTCAAAGCGATTGGTCAACAGTTGACCGACAAGACCATGTTCACGCAGGTCGGCCAGTTGGTGGGGACGGTCGACTACATGAGTCCCGAGCAGGCGAAGCTCAATCAATTGGATGTCGACACGCGCACCGACGTCTACTCGTTGGGTGTCTTGCTGTATGAGCTGTTGACGGGTGAAACTCCCTTCGAACGCAAGCGGCTGCACGCGGCCGCGCTGGACGAAATGTTGCGGATCATTCGTGAAGAGGAGCCTCCCATCCCGAGCACGCGATTGAGCAGCAGCGGCACGCTGCCGTCGATTGCCGCCCAGCGGCACACCGAGCCGAAAAAGTTGACAACTCTCGTTCGCGGCGAGTTGGACTGGATCGTCATGAAAGCTCTGGAGAAGGACCGTTCGCGCCGCTACCAGACAGCCAACGCGCTGGCCATGGACGTGCAGCGGTATCTGGCCGATGAGCCAGTACTGGCGTGCCCGCCGTCCGCGGCCTATCGCTTTCGCAAATTCGCACGACGCAACAAGGCCGTCTTGGTCGTCGCAGGGCTGATTTGTGCCGTGCTGGTGGTCGGGATCGTGGTCAGCACCTGGCAGGCCGTTCGCGCCACGCATGCCGAGCGAATTGCCAAAAGCGCTCGCGCGGCCGAGGCCCACGAGCGACAAGCGGCTGAATATGAGCGCAATGAGGCTCAGAAGCAACGCGAGCAGGCCGAGCTGAACCTGCAGAAGGCGCAGGCGGCGGTCGACGAGTCCTTCACGATGGTCAGTGAAAGCAAGCTGTTTGATGTGCCCGGGCTGCAGCCATTGCGCAAGGATCTGCTCGAATCGTCACTTCGTTTCTATCGAGGCTTCGCCCTCGATCGTTCCAGCGATCCCCGTGTGATGGCCGACGTGGCCGTGACTTATTTGCGGATTGCCCAAATCAATTCCGCGTTGGATCGAAACGACGACGCGATTGACGCGGTCCGCCAGGCCCTGGACGTTATCGACCGACTGCGCAAGGAACATCCAAACGATCTCGAAAGTGCGCAAGCTGGCTGGATTCAGCACCGAGCGGCGCTGGACCCAGTTTGGAACGGACGTGCCACACAATCCTCTGGCCGCCTTCCAGACGATGTTGCGTTTGGAAGCTACTTGGGAGAAGCTGGCCGCTGAGCACCCTACGGTCGTGGCCTTCCAGGCAGACCTTGCGGCAATCGACGCCTCCGTGGGGGCGCTATTGCACTGGAGCGGACGTTCCAGCGATGCGGCCAAGCACTTCCAGAAGGCAGTGGTGATCGGCGAGAGATTGGTTTCCGCCGACCCATCCGTGCGCCAGTATCGCGCGGCGCTGGCCGACGTGAGCCTGCAATTGGCGGCCACCCAGTCGGCCAACGGTCGCGCAGACGAGGCACTGGCGTTGACGCGACGTGCAGCGGCGCTTGGCGAAGAATTGGTTGCACAGTTCCCCAACGTTACCGCGTATCGTTCTGGCTTGTCGGCCAGCCTGATCCGATTGGGCGATCGAACCGCGAGCGAACAACCCGAGCAAGCCGAAAAGTGCTACCGGCGAGGTGTTGAGTTGGCGCGGTCATTGCTCGATGAATTTCCGGGGCACCGCCTGTACCAGGAGACTTGGTCGAGCGCGACGGTGCAGTGGGGGACGTTCGTGCTCGCGCAGGGGCGGCGCGCTCAGGGCGAGCAGATCTTCCAGGAATTGCTGCGTAAGTTGCAAGAGCAAGTTGCCGAGTGCCCCAAAGACGTCAAGGCCCGCGAGGGACTGGCGTTCGCCTGCTTTTACGTCGCTGAGCGAGTTCCGAAAGTGTCGAATCAGACGGCCATTTCCGAGTCGCTCTACCAACTGGCGTTGACGCTCTTTTCGGCGCTGTCCGACGAAGTTCCCGGGGCGTACGTCGCGCAAATGGCGCACAGTCGTCATCATCTGGGATGGCTCAAATTGCAATCGAATCGTCTGGACGAAGCGCGGCGCGACTATCAATACGCTGTAGCGGAGTTCGAGAAACTGGTCGTGAACCAACCGCGCGAAGCGAAGTATCCGCTTTGCCTCGGCGATGCCTACCGCGCACTCAGCGTCATTCTGGAACGCGAGGGTCGGCTGCCCGAGGCCCTGGACGCGGCCCAAAGTGCGATGCGCGCATCTCCAGATGATCAAAACTGTCGCGTTCGCCTGCTCGAAGTGATTTACGAAACGGACGATGCCCAGCGCCGGAACAAGGCCTTAACACTTTTGAAACCCATATCGCTGGTCAAACCGAACAATGCCCTGGCCTGGCGAGTGCGGGGACAGATTCATGCGACGTTGGGACTTACTGACGAAGCCACCGCCGATTTCGTCCAGGCGATTGATCTCTCAGACGCCTATGCCTCGTGGTTCGCTTCACCGCGGAAGATCACGTGCCGTGAGCTCGCCCGTTGGGGCACAGTTTTCGAGAAAGTCGCCGAGCTCCGCCCACAGGAGCCCGCGCTCTGGCTCGGCCGCGGCCAGTATCGAACCCTGCATAGCCAGTGGGCCGAGGCGGCGGACGATTATGCAAAGGTGATTCACGCACAACCACTCAGCGACGAGACCTTCGACTATGCCGCGCTGCTGTTGCTCTTGGGCGATCGGCCGCGATACCAGCAATTCTGCGAAAAGCTGGTCGCGCAAGCTAGCGAACCACAGGGCGTCGACGCCTACCATTTGGCTCGCATTTGCTCGATCGGTCAGCCGGAGGGGATTGATCCGGCGCGCATCGTTGATTGGGCCAACCGGGGGCTGGGCGATCGCCCGCCTTGGACTTTGACGGTCCTGGCGCTGGCCGAAACGCGGGCCGGTCAACTTGAACAGGCGATCGAGCACTACCAGGAATCGAACACCTTGCCCGGGTACGAAGAGGTAAAGGCCCGAAACCTCTTCGGACTAGCAATCGCCCACCATCGACTCGGCCAGATCGACGCTGCCGGGAAAGCCCTGGAAAAGGCGAATCAGCTATTTCAGTTTGCCCGTCCAACAACTCCCGGTGGAGCCGCGCACCTCTTTGCCCCGGGCGAGTGGATCGAGCAGAACCTGTTGTCGCGTGAGGCGGAGGCACTCGTCCACGGAGCTTCCAGCTCGACCGCAGGGTCCGCCAAGGATCGATAGCCCTCCTTTCCTTGAAGATCCCGACACCTTGTCGGGTATTTCGACCCCCATTCTCGCATTGATTATTAGTCAGCGCACGCGGTCCGCCAACATCGAAAGGTAACAATCATGTCTCGTACACGACACCTGTGGGGAAGGGATTGGCGGAGGAATCAACATCCGAGCGGCGGGCGGACAAGAGACGCGCGTACGCGGCATCTGGCCTGCGAACCGTTGGAAGACCGGCGAATGCTGGCGCTGGTTCCACCCGCGCTAAGCAGCCTTCCCGGAGCGGCGGTAACGCTGCACATCGACTTCGATGGAACGCCGGCCTTCCAATGGGACTCGACTACGATCGCCAGTGGTCCGGCCGCTGGCGACAGCGACCCGATCCCCGCGTTCTCCATCGACGGCGATGTCAATGATTTCAATCAGTTCGAATTGAACGCGATGTCGGCAATCTTTCACCACGTCAAGGAAAAGTACTCGCCGTTCAACGTCAACGTCACGACGATCGCGCCGCCCAACTACAATGATGCCGTGGCGATCCAAATGATCGTCGGCGGGAAAGACGCCGACTGGTTAAACAAGGGCGCCAGCGGCGTCGCAAAGTTTGAGGGCTTTACGACGTCGGCCATTAACGCGGGCTTCGCCTTCTCGGGAAACATGATCGACGCAGGTTCGACTACCCTCAACTTTGATAATCGACACAAAATTGCCGAAGTCGTCGCTCACGAGGCGGGTCATTTATTTGGCTTGCGCCACCAGAGCGATATCGACGCGGGCAGCAACGTGACCAACGAGTACTCCGACGGAGGCGAGTTTACTGCTCCCATCATGGGCAATTCCCCCAACAGACCAGGACAGCGCGGCACCTGGTTCATCGGACCTTCGAGCGAAAGAATTAAGGAGGACGACGTCGAAAAAGTCGTCTACACGGGTATACAAGACGATCTGGCAAGCTTGACGCGGCCAGGCAATATCATCGCCTACCGGCCCGACGATTTCAGCAGTTTTCCCCCCGGCATCGGATCGCTAACTGTCGATTCACAGACGGGAGTCGCCACCGGCGTGGGGAATATCGAGACCAACGGCGATCAAGACGCCTTCTCATTTGTCGCCATCAGCCAGGTTCTGCAGTTTGGAGTCTTCGGTGCGAGCTTGGGTGGGATGCTCGCGCCGACGCTCAGGCTCATACCGATCTCCGGCAGCGAGCCTGCGGTGTCGATCAGTGAGACAAATGCTTCGGCCACGCTCTCGACAACGGCCGCGACGCCCGGACAGACCTACCTCCTGCGCGTCAGTCCACAGAACAACGAGTATGGAAGCCTCGGTACGTATTCGATCCTCGGAAGTACCGGCGCCTTCGCAACGTTGAAGGACGGCGTGCTCACTGTCACGGGCTTCCCCTTCACTGACAACAACTTGTTGATCGATTATAGTTCGATCACGGACGAAATCGGCCTGCTGAATCACGTGTTCGGGAGCTCGACCGGTCAAGCGTTCCCGCGCAGCCAGGTGAGCAGCATCGTCGTGGACTTCAGTAGCACGCACGGAAACGACATCATCGAAGTCAGCGGCAGGCTCAGCGCTCTCTCGATACCTGTTGCTGTCGAAGGGGGCCTCTTCAGCGACCAGCTCATTCTGCAGGGAACCAGCGGCGCGGATTTCCAGGGCATCACCGACAATTCGCACGCTTACAACAACGCGACGCCGATTACTTTCACGGGGATCCAGAGTATTTTGATGACCGCGTTTGACGGCGCCGACACATTCGACGTTGCTTCGCTGTCGACGTTCACTGCCCTGACCATCAATGGCGGTGCGCAGGATGACATCATCAATCTTGCGCCGAGCAATCCCTTTGGTGCCGCGGTGATCAAGGGTTCGGTCGCGATCGACGGCGACGATGGCAACGATACGCTCAATATCGCCAGCGGCAGCCTGGATGCCATTACGGGACTAGTCACATTCGACGGCGACACGGATACCGGCGGCCTGGGGGATCGGATCATCCTCGACGATACGACGACGTATCTGCCTTTCGACTACAACATCACGCCCACTACGCTCACGCAAAGTTTTCTGTTCGGTGGACTGAACTATTTCAATACCGATCGGATCATCCTCCACGGCAGCAACGGATTCAACGACGTCACGATCGCCAATGGCATCGAGCCGATCCTCGAACTTTACGGGCACGATGGCAGCGACAACTTCATCGTCGGCGACGGCAACGTGGGCTTCCAGCCGGCACGCATCTACGACGGCGGCGACGGTATTGACGCGATCACTTTCGATGACCGCCTGAATTCGTCCAACTCGACCTGGATCATCGAGGCCAACCTTGTCAGCTTCTTCGGCGGCGTGTTCGCCGTCAGCACGCAGGCATTTGAATCGGTCAATTGTCTGGCCGGCAGCGGCAACAATACGATGCGCATCGTGGGCACGATGTCGCAGAACGTCTCGGTCGACGGCGGTGGCGGCGGCGATACGGTCAGTCTGGAACACGCCAGCAATTACCAGGACTTCGATGGCCAGGGCGGGCAGCCGGCATTCCATTACACGATGGACGTCGACGGCGGCAGCGGTTTCAATGCGTTGGCCGTGGACGACACCCTGGACTTCGACCGCTCGTACGCGATCTGGCCCGATCGGATGCTCATCGACGAAGGCGCTCCGCTGGGATTGGACTTCGACTACGATGCATTCCAGAGCGTCGACGTTCTATCGCCGCCCAATCCACTCCAGTTCACCCCGCAATTTCACATCTTTGGAGTCAGTTCCGATATCCCCGTCACGCATCAGATGACGATTATTGGAAGCTCCGCCGCGGACCAGTTCGTGATCCATCCGCGCGACGCGGCTGGGAATCTCACGATCAACGGAAATCTGGGCATCGGCGGCGGCGACGGATTCGATACGTTGGTCGTCGACGACGCCGGCTCACTTTTGCCGATCAACTACAACATCTACAACCAATTCGGGCCGGGCACGACCAACATTGGCGGCCTGGGCGACGCCCTGCTCGGCGCCGGCAGCGACGTGGAGCGGATTGAAGTCCACGGCGGGAGCGGCCCCGACACTTTTTATGCCACACCGCAGTCGACCACGACGCTCTCGATCGACGCCGGTGCTCCCACGTCAGTCCCCGGCGACACGCTCGATCTCGCCCTCACCGACGTACAGAACTACGTCATCCAGGACACGGGCGGCGGCTCTGGCAATGTCACCAGCAGCAACCGCCAGCCAATCCATTGGACCGGCATCGAACAGGTAGCAATTGACGACGCCTCGCAGGTGACCACTTTTACGGTCGTCAACACGCTCGACAGCGGCAGCGGTTCGCTGCGGCAGGCGATTCTCGATGCCAACGCCACAGCGAACGTGGGCGGCGCCGACTTGATTCACTTCGCCATTCCCGGCGCGGGGGCGCACACCATCCAGCCACTGTCTCAGTTGCCGATCATCACCGACCCGGTCGTCATCGACGGCACGACGCAGCCCGGCTATTCCGGCGCGCCGCTGGTGGAGCTGGATGGCAGCCTGGCGGGCAACACCAGCGGCCTGAGCATCACGGCCGGCGGCAGCACGGTCCGCGGGCTGGTGATCAATCGGTTTGTGGGCACACCCAGCGCCGGCATTTACATCTCGGGGCCGGGCGGCAACGTGATCCAGCGCAACTACATCGGCACGAAC
>CAZUPX010000648.1:0-7717 GCA_964622155.1 uncultured Planctomycetaceae bacterium
ACGGCTGGCTGCACACGGGCGACCTGGGCCGGCTGGAAGACGGATTCTTGCGTATCACTGGGAGGAAGAAAGAGCTGATCGTCACGGCGGGGGGAAAGAACGTTGCCCCGACGTTGATCGAGGGTCTGTTGACCGAGGATCCGCTGGTCGCGCAGGCCGTGGTCATCGGCGACGCGAAGAACTATCTGACGGCCCTGATCGTTCCCGACCCGGACGCGCTGAAGGCCGAGATCCTCCGCCGGCGAATCATGGTATTCACGCCGGCCCAAGCCCTGGCACACCCCAAGGTCATCGCGATTTACGAGGAGTTGATCAAGCACCGGCTGGCCGATTTGTCGCACGCCGAGCAGGTCCAGAAGTTCACGCTGATGGACAGAGGATTTACCATCGAAAGCGGCGAAATGACACCAACGCTGAAGATTCGACGCAACGTGGTGACCCAGAACTGCGCGCGTGAGATTGCGGCGATGTACCGAGACGACGACACAGAGGGGGAGACGGAGTAAAACACCCTAGTTGTAGCGGAAGCCGCCAGGCTTCCGATGGGAGGGCAAAACGCCGGAATTCTGGCGAATTCCGCTACCACCACAAAGGCGACCCCTTGGAACCTACCGGCCGGTCGGTTAGGATACACGCTTCCAATCTACCACCCATTCATTCCACCCGTGCGAGTTAACTCATGAACCCGCAAACAAAGACCGAACCGCGACCCGCCGTCCCCCTCGAGCAGGAAGAAACCGTCAAAGCTTCGTTTGCCGAAACCGCTCTGAAGCTGGGGGGCAAGAGCGCGGACGAGGCCGGCCGGATGGGAGCTCTGGACCGTGCCGACGATCAGGTCGATGAGCTGTTTGCCAAGAAATATCAAACCACCAACAGTCCCGTGCACCGCGCCATTTGGGAGCGCGAGTTGCCGATCGAGCTATTTCAGACGCGCCAGACGGCAACGCCGGCCAACGTCGAGCGGGTGATGAACGACTCGCTGGCCGTGATGCGCAAGCACGTCAAGGCGCGGACCAACATCGATGAGAACAACAAGGTTCCGCAGCGCGTCCTGGACGAACTGGGTGAAGTTGGTTACTGGGGACTGCTGGTCGACAAGAAGTACGGCGGAAGCGAGTCGCCATTCACGAGCTTCGCGCCCTTTATCACCAAGATGGCCATGGTCGACGCCACGGTTGCCGGCCTGGCTTCGGTTCACGGCTGTATCGGCGCCGTCGACCCGGTGCGCACGTTCGGCTCGCCGGAGCAAAAGGAGCGCTTCTTGCCGGACCTGGCCAGCGGCAAGCGTCTGTCGGGCTTTGCCTTGACCGAACCATGTGCCGGCTCGGACTTGACGGCCATGCGCACCAAGGCCGACAAGGACGGCGACGACTACATGGTCAATGGCGAGAAGTTGTTCATTACCAACGTCGTGCCCGGTCGCACGATCGGGCTGGTGTGCCTGATCGAAAAGCGGCCCGCGGTACTGATCGTCGACCTGCCCAAGCAGGAGAACGAAAACTTCCAGTTGCGCAAGTATGGCCTGTGGGCCCTGAAGCACACCTACAACCAGGGCATCATCTTCAAGAACCTGCGCGTGCCGGCGGCAAACCTGCTGAAGCCCACGCGCGGCGACGGCCTGACGATTGCCTATCACGGGTTGAACCTGGGCCGCATCGCGCTGTGCTCCAACGCGGCCGGCACCATGCGGCTGATGATGGCCAGCATGATTCCCTGGGCCAAGTATCGTACAACCTACGGAGCCCAGATCGCCAAGCGCGAGCTGGTGCGGCGCCGCTTGGGCCGCCTGGCCGGCTTAGTTGTCGCATGCGACGCGCTGGCGCAGTGGGGAGCTGGACTGATCGACGAAGGCTATCGCGGCGAGATGGAATGCGTCGTAGCCAAGATTTTCGGCAGCGAATCGCAAAAGGAAGCCGCCATCGAGCTGTTGATGAAAACGCACGGCGGCCGCTCGTTCTTGCACGGACACATCCTGTGCGACAACGTACACGAGTACCTGGCCCCCTGCATCTACGAGGGCGAGGGCGAAATGCTCGGCATGGCCTTCTTCAAATCGCTGGTCAAGCAGCACGGCACGCAGTTCTTCGAGCCGGTCGGCAAGGCCCTGCAAGCCGCCGGCATCAAGAAGCCAAACATGGCTAACCCGGCGCATCTCTGGGCCCTGCGCGGCGCGCTGGTGCCATATGCCAAGTGGATGGCCGGCCAGATGCTGCGACCCAAACAGCGGCCCAAGATTCCCGACATGCCCGAATTCCTCCGAGGGCACGTCGAGTTCGCCTCCTCGTTCTTACAAAAGTCGCCCAATCTGATTTCGGGCACGATGCGTACGCACCAGTTGGGGCTCGCCGATCGGCAGTGCCGGATGTCGGACCTGTCGCAGCAATTGCAAGATGCGGTGACGATTCTGTGCACGGCCCTGCACGCCGCGCGGCAGAACGACGAAGTCGTGCGCCAGGCCGCCGACATCGCCTGCCAGGACCTGACACGCAGGATTACCGGTCGCCGCGCGTCGGATCGCTACTTCCGCAAGGTCACAAAGCTCGGCGAAGTAATCGTCGACGGCGGTTTCGCCTCGATCGCGGGCTTGGAGGCCGGCGAAATCCTGATGCGCTACGACAACTGAGGGAACAACGCAGTCGCTTAATAAAACCAGCGGGGGTGGCGATTCAACGATTGCCGCCCCCGTTTCGTTTTCACACTAACCCGGCGCGCAAGCGAGGGATTCTGACCTGATCTACCCAGCGAGAATCCCTCGCTTGCGCGCCTGGTTAGTGTGACGTGGTCCAAGCTTGACGGGTCGCCCTGAAAGGGGACAATTGGCGGCGTTTCAAGCGGTTTGCACAAGGAAATTGCCACGTGGCTAAATTCGCGGTCATCCTGACGGCGGCGGGCAAGAGCAGCCGCTTTTACGACAAGAACTACAAGAAGCCTTTTGCCCCGCTGGCGAACAAGGCCGTGTGGCTGCACTCGGTCGAAAGATTCGTCGCTCGCGACGATGTCAAGCAGGTACTGGTGGTTATCCCGCCTGAGGATCGCGAGGAGTTTCAGCGCAAGTTTGGAGCCAACACGGCGATCTTGGGCATCGAAGTGGTCGACGGCGGCGCGCAGCGGGCCGATTCGGTGGCCAAGGCGCTGGCGCGGGTGAAAGCCGACATCGACTTTGTGTGCGTTCACGACGCGGCGCGTCCATGTCTGGCCGACGAATGGATTACTGCCATCTTCGAGGCGGCAGAGAAGTCGGACGCGGTGATTTTCGCCATTCCCGTCACCAGCACGCTCAAACGAGTCGGCCGCGACAATCAGGTCGAAGAGACTGTGCCCCGCGCCGGACTATGGGAGGCCCAGACTCCGCAGGTCTTTCGCCGGCAGTTGCTGCTCGACGCGCACGCCAAGCGGGGCGATTTTCCGGCCACGGACGACGCCCAGCTTGTCGAGCGCATCGGCCACCCGGTGCGCGTGCTGAGCGGCTCGCCGATCAACTTGAAGATCGCCACGCGCGAGGATTTGCGGCTGGCCGAGCAGGCTTTGAAGGCCCTGCCCAAGCCAAAGCTCAAGGGTGCGGGCCATCCTTTTGCCGACGACGATATGTGGCGCTAGAGCGGCCGCGCGAAGGATTGACGTGAGCGATATCTATTCCGATCTGAAGTGGCGCGGCCTGGTCCATCAGACCACTGACGAAGCGCACGTGCCGGCCTGGCTGGCCGGCGGCAGTCGCACGGTCTATGCCGGCTTCGACCCGACGGCCGATAGCCTGCACGTCGGCCACCTGATGGGTCTGTTGACTTTGCGCCGATTTCAGCGAGCCGGTCACCGGCCGATCGCGCTGGTGGGCGGCGCTACCGGCATGATTGGCGATCCCAGCGGCAAGAGCGAGGAGCGAAATCTGCTGTCGGTCGAGGCACTCGAGCGCAACGTCGATGCCATCCGCTCGCAGATGGAAATGCTATTGGACTTCGACACTGGCAAGAAAAACGGGGCGGTGTTGGTCAACAATTTCGACTGGATGCGTCCGTTCAGCTACCTGGATTTCCTGCGCGAAATCGGCAAGAACTTTCCGGTCAACGTGATGCTGGCCAAGGACTCGGTCCGCAGCCGGCTGGAAGAGTCGAGCGCCGGCATGAGCTACACCGAGTTCAGCTACATGCTGTTGCAGGCGTACGACTTTGTCGAGCTGCACAACAAGTATCAGTGCGAGCTTCAAATCGGCGGCAGCGACCAGTGGGGCAATATCACGGCCGGCATCGACCTGGCGCGGCGGATGAAAAGCGTGCAACTTTACGGCCTGACCTGGCCGCTGTTGCTCAAAAGCGACGGCAGCAAGATGGGCAAGACCGAAAGCGGCGCGCTGTGGCTATCTCCAGTCCGCACCACGCCGTACGCATTTTATCAGTACTGGATCAACGTGGACGACGCCGACGCGGGCAAGAGCCTGCGTTTCTTGACCGAACTGGCGCATGAAGAGATCGAAACGCTCGACGCGGCCCGAGAGGCCGATCCGGCAAAGCGCGAAAGCCAGCGCCGCCTGGCTGAAGAGTTGACGCGGCTCATTCATGGCGAAAGCGGGCTGGCGGCGGCCAGGCGGGCCACCGAGTTTTTCTTCGGGGCCGAGATCACGGACGTCTCCGACGCCCAACTGGATGAAATATTCGCCGATGTTCCCAGCCGAGAAGTGCCGAGCACGCGACTGGAAGGGGGCGGACTGAACGTGGTCGAAGCGTTCGAGCTGGCCGGGCTGGCCAAGAGCAAGAGCGAGGCTCGCCGCACGGTCGAACAGGGGGGCGCGTACGTCAATAACCGCCGCGTCGAAGGCGTCGCCACGCAGTTGACCGCCCGCGACCTGGCCAGCAAGTCGGTCATGGTCCTGCGGTCGGGCAAAAAGAAATACGCACTGCTACGGTTTCTCGGATAGGGGGCCGCCACTTGTTGTTGTCCGGTGAAGTTAATGGATGCCATGCCCGCGCCCCGCGGGCATGCCGAACTTGGGTTTGGTGGCGTGCATGCCCGCGAAGCGCGGGCATGGCACCCAGTAAAGCGACTTAGCCCGAGTGCGGCTGACCGTTGTGTGCTTTTGTCGGGCTCACCACTGGCGAGCGGAACGCGCCACGCGCCGCGATCATGATCGTGGCGAACAGCAGCGAGCTGAAAAACACTGAGCTGCATATCACGATCGGGAAGTAGTCGCGCATCAGGACCAGAGCGGGCGGTTCGGTGGACTTGGGTTGACTGCGGCGGACCCCGCCCGCGTCGGTGCGATTGGGCGCGCTTTCGCGCCACGCCTGCCACTCGGCCACTGCTTCGGGCGTGCTCAGTTCGCGAAACGTCGCGTCGCGGGCGCGAAGCACCAGTACAACCACCACCGCGACCGCCACCAAATAGGCGGCCAGCCATGCCAGGTTGACCGCTCGTGATGTCATTTTTTTGGGGGCAGCAAGTCGAGGACCAGGGTACACATGGTCGCGATGCCGAATTGGCGGCTATTCTAATCGATCGCGGCGGACGACGCTCGGCAGGGGGCATCGCTCACAGCGGCCGGCCGAGGCCGTCGATCTGGTACGCCAGCGGCAGGAGCTTCTCGATGGCCCTGGCCCGGTGACTGAGGACCGACTTGACGATCTCACCGAGTTGGGCGCAGGTTTGGTGGTACTCGGCGATTTCGAACAGCGGATCGTAGCCGAATCCGGCGGTGCCGGCCGGTTCGAAGCGGATGCGGCCGTGGCATTGGGCCTCGCACTGGCAGCGGATCTTGCCCGCTGGGTCGGCCAGCGCCAGGCTGCAAACATAATGGGCCGTGCGGCGCTCGAGCGGGGTCTGGCCCAGTTCGGTGAGCAGTTGGCGGTTGTTCGACTCGTCCGTAGCTTCCGGACCCGAGTACCGTGCCGAGTAAACGCCCGGACTGCCCCGAAGGGCATCAACGCAGATTCCGCTGTCTTCGCCCAGCACCCATTGGCCCAAGTGCACGGCTTGCTCGGCCGCTTTCAGCGCCGCGTTGGCCGCAAATGTGTCGCCTGTCTCATTTACAGTAAGGGCGTGTGTGAAGTCGGCCAGCGACTTAATCGTCACGCCGAGTGGGGCCAGCAGCTCCACCAGCTCGCGAGCTTTCTTGCGATTGTTCGTGCCGAGCACGAGCAGGCGTTGAGGCATGGTGGGTTGGGTTCAAAAACTGTTGGTGGGGTCTGGGACACCGGTGTTTGTAGCTGAGGTGCCGGCCTCACAGAGGCCAGCTACAGAAGAGCCCAGGCATGCGCCTCACTGAGGCCGGCTATAGAAGAGTAATCGGCCCAAGCCGCCGGGGCTAGCGGAGGCTCGACTTCGAGTCGCGCAGCTCGGCGGTGCGACCGTAGTCGGCGCTAATGTTGCGCCGCGGCACCTCGACCGGCACCGGCTGAACATCGAGCGGAATGCCGGCGACCTTCTTGGGCTTTCCCACCTCGGGAGTCTTGCCGGCCACGATCTTCGTGTCCACGCCGAACGTGCGCATGATCTTGTGAACGCCCGGGTTGATCTCGATCTTGCCGTCCGTCCGCGGCGTGCCGACCGAGTCGAAACTGCCCACGGTGACGATGCTCGAACCGCGATCGTGAAACTCGTAGGCCTCGTAGCCCTTCTTGCGGAGGGCTTCGGTCAGAATGTGCGCGTTCTTGGCGGCCTCCTCCAGCCAGCTCTTGGGCGTGGCGCCGCTTTCCAACGCCGCGACCGTTTTCTGGTCCAACAGAATCGCGTGACCGGTGAATGTCGCCACTTTGACCGTATAAGGCTTCGGGCAGTCGAGCAGGCTGTGCGTGACATCTTTGTTCATTTCCAGTACGAGCTTGTCGATGCCCTTGGGCACGAAGTATTCGTTCGGCAGGAATGGATTGGTCATGACGAAGGCGCTGGCCATCGGGCCGCGTTTGAGCTCGTCGCTGCCGGCCGGAAGGATCTTCTCTTTCACCTGTTTCTGAATGGAACGGATCGTGGCCAATGATTGCTTGTTCGACTGGGTGTCGACGGCCAAGGCTTTGGGGCGCGAATATTTGATTTTTTTGAGCGTCTTTTGCGCTTCCGGATCGTCCACGGTGGGATAGTCGCCAACGAGTACGGCAATCTCCACCAGGTCATCGTGCCGATGGTAGCGCATCTTCAACGGCTCGCCGTAGGCGTCGCGCCCCTTGCCGGTAATCGGTTTGGAGAATTCGAATTTCTTCTGATACGAGTAGGCCGAGAGCTTGTTATCCTTGCGCAGCTCGTAGATCAGCTTGCGGGCCTGCTCCTGGGCCCCTTCGCCGGTGAACGTGGCCGCCATGATCATCCACGGACCGTTGTCGGCGGTGATCGGGTACATTTCGTCGGGGTCGGCTTCCAGGTGCTTGAACAACCCCACCTTCGACCAAGGGGGCGCGGCCAGAAGCCAGTCGGACGACGCGCAAGTCGCCAGCGCAACCAGTAGCAGCCAGGCCAGGCTTCGGACGATCATTACCACGCGTGCCACCTCAAGGCGCATTCGGGCGCAATTGCAACGGTCACGGTTTTCCGAAAGATGGTGAAACGATCCGACGATGTGCCGTCAAGCCACTCGCCTCTCAGAACGGAGGCGTCACGATTGATGTGAAGGGGCGGGAGTGTAGCAAACGACTCCACCAATGCCTAGCCAGACTTCGGTTGCTGCGCGTGAGTGCGGCAAAGCGTGGCGGTTGGAACACTTGCGCTTTAGCAATCGTTGCTAGCGGGCAGATGCACG
>CAZUPX010000649.1:0-3212 GCA_964622155.1 uncultured Planctomycetaceae bacterium
GTCCAAAGATGTCGATGACGCTCGAATCCAAACCCTCCCAGCGCGTCTTCGACTGAGCCGCCAGCGGAAAGCGGCCGTCGTCGAGCGTGAAGTGCAGTGCCCCCTGATAGCCGAGCTTGGCCAGGATTTGCGGTAAGGCAGGGCTCAGTCCATTGCGGCGTCGTGCATAAACTTGTGGCTTGCGACCGAGCAGCGATTCGTAGGCGCGCACACCGTCGGCGATCGAGGCTCGCACGGTCTCGATCGGCAGCATTGGCAGCGGGCGCTCCTGGACTTCGCCGCCCAAAACCGAAAGCGTGCCACGGTCGATCGCCGCCAACAGTTCCGACCATCGCGAAGGATCGTCGCGCGAAAGCTGCTCGAACAGCGCCATCGGCGCGAGCAGATTCTTAGGCGTCGCGGAGGCCAGCTCACCTTCGAATGATGTGCCGAGCGTCGTCGCGGCCAGCAGCGTCACGTCGACCAGATAGACCTCGGCGGGATAAAAGTGCTTGCGGGCGTCATACAGCGCAGCGAAACAGGCCAGCAGATGTTCGCGAGACTCGTCGGTCCGGCCCGCGACCGCCGAGTGTGCGGCGGCGACGGCCTCGTTCTGAAAGTGGGTCTCGTCCAGGTAGGGCGAATAGCGCATGTAGCGCGTGAGCAGCTCGACTTGTAATCGGCAGAAACCCAACGCCAGAAAATCCGCCGCCAATTGGGGGTCGACCTGTGACGCGGCCGGGGCGTCAAGGCCCGCCAACGCGGCGGCTACTGCGGCGTTTCGATTCGATTCGTGGGCCAGGTGGGCGCCTTCGTTCTTGGATCTGGCCGCATACCCGGCCGGAAGCCGATCCAGCGTATAGGGCGCGATCGACAACAGCCGCCCGGAGAGGGTTTCTGGCGGCATATCGACGCGCTGCCAGGTTGGTATGGCCCCGGCGGATGCGATCAGAGCCGGGTGCCACGGAGCACACCAGGCGGCCAACAGCTCGTCGGCCTGGCGTCCCTCGAGATAACTCGGAAAATCCTCAAGACTGTGACAATCCAGCAGGACCGTTAATTCGCTAAATTTCATTGCCGACTGAGGTGGGGCGCATTGCGGGCCGAGTGCCCGCTGGGGCGGGACGCGGTAAACCTATCCACAATAGCCATTGGAAGTTGGCAAGTCGAGGCAACACGTGGCGGTGGCACGAGCGGGCACCCCCGCAGCCACGATTTCAGGCCGCCAGACCGCCGCTCACCGGTCAGGAAAAGTCACACTCCAGGGCCCAAGACTGGGACTGCGGCAAACCAGCGTTTGGGCACGCCCAGACCTTGATTGACATGACGTCGGCGATGGGTCTAAATTGAACAAATAGGCACGTGCACGGGACCAACCCCGCGGCAGTCATATCTTATTAACCTTATCGCCGGCACGGGGTTGAGAGCCAAGATCTAAACACGCTTCTGGCAAAATCCGAGATGATGGGTTTTTTCGGTGGCGTTTTTTCGCCCGAGAGTTTTCCCAGGGAGGGTCGTTTTGGGTCAAAGCTCTTTGATCGCGAGCATGGCGTGGCCGATGGTCGTAGATAGACGGGAACAGGGACAACAGGATGGCCAAGACTAGCGCCGTGTGGGGTATCGACATCGGTCAGTGCGCACTGAAGGCATTGCGATGTCGCCTGCACGACAGTGATGATCTCGTTTCGGCCGAGGCATTCGATTACATCGAATACCCCAAGATCCTCAGCCAGCCCGATGCCGATCCGGCCGAGCTGGTGCGAGAAGCGCTCGAGTTGTTCCTGTCGCGCAACTCGGTGCGCGGCGACAAGGTGGCGATCTCCGTGTCGGGCCAGAGCGGCCTGGCGCGATTCATCAAGCTGCCGCCGGTCGAATCGAAAAAGATTCCCGACATCGTCAAGTACGAGGCGCGCCAGCAGATTCCCTTCGCGCTGGAAGACGTCGTGTGGGACTACCAGCAGATGGAGGGGGGCAGCGAGGAGGACGGCTTTGCGCTGGAGACCGAGGTTGGTCTGTTTGCCATGAAGCGCGACCAGGTGTTTCGCGCATTGAAGCCGTTTCAAGAAGCGGGCATCGAGGTCGATTTCATCCAGCTCACGCCGCTGACAATCTACAACTACACGGTCTTCGACCAGATGCAGGACCTGCCGCCGGCCGATCAGTACGATCCGGATAACTCGCCGGAATCGGTGGTGGTGTTGTCGCTGGGCACCGACACGACCGATCTGGTAATCACTAACGGCTATCGCGTCTGGCAGCGCAGCGTGCCATTGGGCGGCAGCCACTTTACCAAGGCGCTGACCAAAGAGCTGCGGCTGACGTTTGCCAAGGCCGAGCACCTGAAAAAACACGCCACGCAGGCTCAGGATCCCAAGGCCGTCTTTCAGGCCATGCGACCGGTGTTCAACGACCTGCTCACCGAAATCCAACGCTCGATCGGCTACTTCACCAGCATCGACCGCAACGCCAAGATCGGCCGCGTGATCGCGCTGGGAAATGCGATGCGACTGCCGGGCCTGCAAAAGTTTCTTTCGCAGAACCTGGGCTATCCGGTCACCGAGGTGCAGTCGTATCGGGGGATTTCCGGCGACGCTGTGACCACCGCGGCCCCGTTCAAAGAAAACCTGTTGAGCTTCGCGGTGTGCTACGGATTGGTGTTGCAAGGCTTGGGCAATGCCAAGCTGGCGACCAATTTGTTGCCCCGTGAGATTCTCACCGATCGCATGGTCCGCGCGAAGAAGCCCTGGGCCGTGGCCATGGTGGCCACGCTGCTGCTGGGCTGCACCGTCAGTTTCTTTGGCCATTGGCGCGCGTGGAACTCCGTGGCCGAGAGCAGGTTCAAGGACGCGCTGAAGGACGCCGAAGGCGCCTCGCGCGATGCCAAAGACCAGGAGTCCGGCTACGCCAATGAGAAGACCGCGTTTGCCGACACGAGCCGCCGCGGCGCCGACCTGGTCGGGAACGTCGACGGCCGTCTGGTTTGGCTGGAGCTGCTTTCGGCGCTCAACCAGTGCCTACCGGTCGAGCCACCCGACAAACGCCTCGACGACATCATGGAGTGGCGCGAAGTACACGTCAGGGAGCTCGGTTGCCAGTGGTACAGCGACCTGACGCAGTGGTACTCCGGAAACAACATCGCCGCGCGGATCAAGCGGCTGCAAAGCCCGGTCGCCCCGACGGCCGCGCCTGTTCCTGCTGTCGCGGCTGGGGGCGATGGGGCGCCACCGGCCGAC
>CAZUPX010000650.1:0-2089 GCA_964622155.1 uncultured Planctomycetaceae bacterium
AATCGGTTGAAGCGCGGCGACCGCGCGACTTCGTTGGACGACGCGAACGAGCCGGTCGTCGTCCAACGGCATCACAACCAGTACGTGCCCTACGAACTAACAACGCTCGACAAAGCGTGGGCCGCCGCCCATGCCCACGTCGGCGAAAAATATCCCGGAGCCATCCCCTATTTGAAGATGGTCGAGGGCGTGAAAGACCAATTGCTGTCTGGCAACAAGAGTTCAGAACTTTCCTGAAGGAGTCATCGATGTCAACCGCCGCACCCATGTTCTCAAGCGACGAAATCCTGTGGTACGACAACGGCCGATGGGGAGAAAGCGGCTACGCGATCGCCAATCCGGCCGGCAAGACCTGGACCAACAATGCCGTGATCTTTCAGTTCCACTCGCTGGTCGGGCGGAACATGTTTGAGCTGATGCACCGCGGCGATGTGAAGTTTTACGGTCCGCCGCACAAGCAGTTCTGGTTCGACCTGCACCAGTTGATCGTCACCGCCCGCAAGCGACTGGCCGATCGCCAGCGGCTGCCCAATGATTCGAACGGCCTGGTGGTGCAGCACGCGGCCCCGGCGCCGCAGATGTTTCTGGCGTGGCCCATCCCGTTCTTCGGCGAGCGCGTGCGGCAGCCCGACGTGCGCGAGTACGCCCAACTGTCCTTGCTGATGCTCTCGGAGATGATGCAGCACTCGGAAAACGAGCTGACGACGTACATCACCGACGCTTTTGCCGCCAAGACCGGTCAGTACCTGCGCGAGATCCTGGCCCTGATGGCCACCAAGTATTTCGGCTACACGCGGGCGCAGGCCTACGACGCGGTGTTCGCGCTCAAAGACGCCGATTTTTCGAACTACGATCCGTCGAAAGTCATGACCAGCGTCGAGCTGACCGAAGAGCGGCCGCCGCTGTTGTGGTGGCCCACGGAAAACGACCTGACGGCGATCCGCGCAATTCCCTACGACGAGGCGATGGTGCTGGCCAAGCCGTGGCCGTGGTCGCCAGGCCAGGTTAGTTCGGGCGGTGCGAGCGCCGGCCGCGCAGCCATCGGCACGGCGCAGCAACAAGCGGCCGACACGTCAGCGTTCGTCACGCCGCCGGGCCAGGCCCCGTGACGGCGAACAAATAAACGAGGGACTCAACATGTCGCTTTCCGATTGGAGCTTGATCGTCTGCTCGGCGTTGCCGCTGGTGGCGGCCATGGGCCCGTGGATGATCAAGGTCCACGCCAAGCTGGCGGTCATCGCCAGCAAGATCATCGACCTGTGCGACAAGATGGACCGCACGGCCGATGAACACCGCCGGCTGTTGGAGGTTTGCAGCCGGCACGAATCGCGGCTGGACACGCACGACGTACAACTTTCGCACATCGCCGAGCGGCTGCGGCGAGACTGACGCAAGGACGCGCTAGGGGGCGCGTGCCGCGCGGCAAGGACGCCAGCGCGGCACGGCCGGCCTTTTCGGGAACATACAAGAAGACAAGAAACGACGAATCGGAATTTGAAACGCAGAGAACGCTGAGGGCGCGGAGATGGAAAAGGATTTAGCGGCTAGTTGAACCCTTACCTCCGCGATCTCCGCGCCCTCTGCGTTTTAACCTCTTTGCATTTGGACCTCATTGGAGACAACTTTGGAGGACCCCACCGTGCAGATTCGCGACCGCATCAAGGATTTTCGCCGCGTGCGAGCCGACCAACTCCGGCCGCACCCGCGAAATTGGCGCACGCACCCCAAGGCGCAGCAAGAGGCCATGCGCGGAGTGCTGGCGGAGATCGGCTACGCCGACGCGCTGCTGGCCCGCGAGCTGCCCGACGGCTCGCTGCAACTGGTTGACGGCCATCTGCGCGCCGAAATCACGCCCGAGGCCCTGGTGCCGGTATTGGTGCTGGACATCGATGACGCCGAGGCGCTCAAGCTTCTGGCCACATTGGATCCGTTGGCAGCGATGGCCGAGACCGATTGCGGCGTGCTGAGCGCCCTGTTGGCCGACATCGACACCGACAACCAGGCAGTCCGCGCGATGCTCGATCGGCTGAACATCGAAAAACCCGTCGAGTTGGACGCGGCCGAGTCGCTCGACGAGCTGATCGTGCCG
>CAZUPX010000651.1:0-6475 GCA_964622155.1 uncultured Planctomycetaceae bacterium
CGCTGGTCGAGTTGGATGCCGCGCGCCTGGCCTACTATACCGGCGCCGAGACGGAGATTTGCCGCGCGCCCGGAATCATCAGCCGCACGGGCTACACGGGCGAGGACGGTTGCGAGCTGATCGTGCCCTCGGCCGAGGCACTCGAAGTATGGGACAAGCTGATTGCCGCCGCGGAACAGTTCGGGGGCATGGCGGCCGGTCTTGGCGCGCGCGATACGCTGCGGCTCGAAGCCGGCATGCCGCTTTACGGACACGAGCTCAGTGAAACGATCGATCCGTTTCAGGCCGGCCTGGGTTACGCGGTCGATTTGGAAAACCGGTCGTTCCCAGGCCGCGACGCGCTCGTGAAACTGCGCGACGAAGCGGGCCGGCCGCGGCGCGCCGGATGGATCGTGGAGAGCAAGCGCGTGCCACGCGAGGGCTACGCGGTCTTGGCCGGCGACGCCCAAGTGGGCCGCGTCACGAGCGGCACGTTTTCGCCCACGCTCGATCGACCCATCGCGATGGGCTACGTGCGCGCCGATCTCGCGGTTCCAGGCAACGCAGTGACGATCGACGTCCGCGGCGTGCGCGAAAAAGCCCGCTGCGTCAAATTGCCCTTTTATCGGCGAACCTCATAAGGAACCAACGACCGTGAAGCCGCAAGAATTGCTGTACGCCAAGACGCACGAATGGGTCCACGTCAACCCGGACACGACGGGTCGGAAGATCGCCAGCGTGGGGATTTCTCACTTCGCCGTCGAGGCCCTGACTGACCTGGTTTACATCGAGCTGCCAGAGGTCGGCCGGCACGTCAAGGCCGGCGAGTCGTTCGGCGAGGTCGAGAGTGTCAAGGCGGTCAGCGATTTGTATAGTCCCGTCACTGGCGAAATCGTCGAAGTCAACACCGGGTTGCCCGAACGGCTCGAACAATTGCACGACGACCCCTACGGCGCCGGATGGATCGTAAAGATCAAAATCGCCGACGAATCGGAATTGTCAAAGCTGCTTTCGCATCTCGATTACGAAAAGCAGTGCGCCGAGGAAGGTCACTAGTACAAATTCCAAGTCATTCCGTAGGTCAGGCATTGGCCTGACGAGAATGGCAAACGTGGTTCGTGTCAGGGTAAAACCTGACCTACCAGACTAACGCCGGGCTGTATTTCGAGTCAGCAGCGATGCCTTATATTTCCAACACTCCCGAAGATCAGCGAGCGATGCTCGAATCCATCGGGCTATCGAACTTGGACGAACTGTTCGCGGCAGTTCCTTCCGAGGTGCGGTTCCAGGGGCCGCTCAAGATTCCGCCGGCGCTTTCCGAGATGGAGCTGTCGGCCCACTTGGGCCAGTTGGCCGAAAAGAACAGCCCCGCCGGCAAGAAGGTGTGTTTCCTCGGCGGGGGGAGCTACGATCATTTCATTCCGGCCATCGTCGACGCCGTGGCTTCGCGCGGCGAGTTCTACACGTCTTACACGCCCTATCAGCCCGAAGCGAGCCAGGGTAACTTGCAGGTCTTTTTCGAATATCAGACGCTGATCACGCAACTGACGGGCATGGACGTTTCGAATGCCAGCTTGTACGACGGCGGCAGTGCGGTGGCCGAGGCGGTGCTGATGGCCACCAGCGCCACCGGCCGGCACCGAGTGGTCACTGCCCAGAGCGTGCATCCCGAGTATCGCCAGGTGCTGGCGACGTACCTGGCCAATTTGAACGTCGAGCTGGTGACCGTCGGCGCGGCCAATGGCACGATCTCGCGCGAAGAGCTGTCGGGGGCGATCAGCCGCGAGACGGCCTGCGTGCTGGTCCAGCATCCGAATTTCTTCGGCTGTCTCGAGGAGGTCGAGGCGATCTCAAAGCTCGCGCACGACGCCGGCGCTCTGCTGGTCGTGTCGGTCGACCCGATCAGCTTGGGACTGCTCAAGCGGCCGGGCGAATATGGAGCCGACATCGTGGTGGCCGAGGGTCAGGGCCTGGGCAGTCCGATGTCGTTCGGCGGTCCATATCTGGGCATCATGGCCTGTCGCGAACAGTTCGTGCGGCGGATGCCGGGTCGTATCGCCGGGCAGACGGTCGATCGACGGGGCCAGCGATGTTATGTGCTGACACTTCAGACGCGCGAACAACACATTCGCCGCGAGAAGGCCACGAGCAATATTTGCACCAACCAGGGGTTGTTCGCGTTGCGAGCGACCGTGTACCTTGCGACGTTGGGACCGCAGGGATTGCGCGAGACGGCCGATTTGTGTTTGCGAAAATCGCACTACGCGGCGCAGCAACTGACGAGCCGCTCGGGCGTCGAGTTGGCGTTTCGGCGACCGACGTTCAAAGAGTTTGTCTTGCGCGCAAAGGGAGCCGACGTCGAGAGACTGCTGGCTCGGGCCTGCGACGATGGGTTCTTGGCCGGCGTGCCGTTGGCACGTTGGTATCCTCAACTGGCCGATTGTTTTCTGGTCAGCGTGACGGAGAAGCGCACTCGCGGCGAGATCGATGGTTTGGCCGCCTGCCTTGGAAAACTGCTCAAGAGAACCGATGCGTAATACTCGAAGCACGCAATTGTTGTTCGAATTGTCGCGTCCGGGCCGCCGCGCCGCGCGCGTGCCGGCGTCCGACGTGCCGCACGTGCCCTTGGAAGAGTTGCTGCCGCTGGCGGCAATCGCACCCGAGCCGCCAGGATTGCCTGAGGTGACCGAGCCGGAGCTAGTGCGGCACTTCACGAATCTGTCGACTTTGAACATGTCGGTCGACACGCATTTCTATCCGCTGGGCTCCTGTACGATGAAGTACAACCCCAAGCGCAACGAGCGGCTGGCCGGTCTGGGCGGCATGGTCGACCTGCATCCCTATCAACACGAATCGACTCTCCAAGGTCTGCTTGAATTGTTGTATTCGTTGGCGGAAATGCTGGCCGAGATTTCGGGCCTGCCGGCGGTGAGCCTGCAACCGGCGGCCGGAGCACAGGGCGAGCTGACCGCGCTGCTGATGGCCGCGTCCTACTTTCGCGATAGGCATCAGCATCGCACCAAAGTGCTCACGCCCGACAGCGCGCACGGCACGAATCCGGCCAGTGCCCGGATGGCAGGCTTCGAAACGGTTACGGTTAGGAGCACACCTGCCGGCTTCGTAGATATGGACGGGCTGGCCGGCCATCTTGATCACGAGACCGCCGTATTCATGATTACCAATCCGAACACGCTGGGCATGTTTGACCGACAGATCGCCGAAATTGCAGCGCGCGTCCACGCGGTCGGTGGTCTGATTTACTTGGACGGCGCGAACATGAACGCGATTCTGGGAATCGCTCGGCCGGGCGACTTCGGCGCCGACATGATGCACTTCAACCCACACAAAACCTTTAGCGGCCCACATGGTGGTGGCGGACCGGGCGCAGGACCGATCGCCGTCAGTCAGGCGCTGTCCCCCTACCTGCCGACGCCGATGGTCGCGAAAGAGCAGGACCGCTACCGGCTGATCTATGATCGCCCGAAGTCGATTGGCCGAGTGCGAAGTTTTTTTGGCAACGTAGGCGTTTTGGTGCGGGCCTATGCCTACATTCGCACGCACGGACCCGAGGGTCTGCGGCACGTCGCCGAGAATGCCGTGCTCAACGCAAATTACCTGTTGAGCAAAATCAAGGGCGTGTTCCCCGTACCGCAAGGCGACCGTGCCATGCACGAGTTTGTCGCCAGCGCCGCGCGTCTGAAAGCCGATCGCGGCATTTCCGCGATGGACATCGCCAAGCGGCTGCTGGATTTCGGGTTTCACGCGCCGACGGTGTACTTTCCGCCGATCGTGCGCGAGGCGATGATGATCGAGCCGACCGAAACGGAAACCAAGGAAACGCTCGATGCCTTTGCGGCGACGCTGTTGGAAATCAGCCAGGAATCGCCGGAGGTGCTTCATGAAGCGCCCCACACGACCCTTATCAGCAGGCCGGACGAAGTGCGCGCCGCGCGTCAACCGGTGCTCGCCTGGACGGCGAAGACGTAGCTCATGTCCACGCTGACGAAACAGCCGTGCCGACTGATCGTCGATGGTCCGGCCGACGGCGCGTGGCAGATGGCCGTGGATGAAGTGCTGTTGGATTCGGCGGCCGTCAGCGGCCGCATGACGCTGCGGTTCTACGGCTGGTCGGAGCCGACGCTGTCGCTGGGATACTTCCAGGACTACGCCGAGCGGGACGCACACGCTCCCAGCCGCCAGTGCCCGCTGGTGCGGCGGCAGACGGGCGGCGGCGCCATCGTACACGACCGCGAGCTGACCTACAGCCTTGCCGTGCCCGCGGCACACCCCCTCGCGGGTGATCCCGCGACACTTTATCAGACGATGCACGAGGCCCTGATCCGAACTTTGGCAGGTTTCGGACTGGCGGCCCAGCGGTGCCAAGAAAGACGGGTTCGGGCAGGAGCCAGCGAGCCGTTCCTATGCTTTCAGCGCCGCGCGACGGGTGACGTGCTGGTCGGTGGGGTCAAAGTATGCGGAAGTGCCCAACGACGGCGGCGTGGCGCGATCTTGCAGCACGGCAGTTTGCTATTGGCCCGCTCGGAGCGGGCCCCTGAACTGCCGGGCGTACTTGAGTTGTTGGGCAGGTCGATAGCGACCTTGGATTTGCGATCGGCGTGGAGCGATGAATTGATTGGCCCGGAGGTGACCTGCGAACCGGGGGAACTTTTACCGGCTGAAACCGAGGCCGCAAGCTTGCTTTTCCGTGAGAAATATACTGCTGGCGGCTGGAACCAAAGGCGGTAAACTCACCCCATCGGCGGCAGACTGCCGACGATAGACGATGGGACGAACCCGCTGGATGACGGAGGGAGAATTGCCGGCTCGCCAAATTTGCTATCAGGCCGCGCACCTGACATAATACGGCGGGGACTTGACTTGCCGGCGGTAGGCGTCTGCGCAGGCGCAAACGAACTGGCAAGCCAGCTTCACTTGCAACTCAGAGATCTGTTCCGCACAGAATATGTTTCTCGCAGTGCTGGTTCCGCACACTGGCAGTGTAGCTCTATTCGCACTTATCAGGGTTTTGTATTCCGGTTTTGCCAATGCGGAGCTGCGGGAATATGGAGTTGAAGCTGAAGGTCGTGGAAGGAAAGAACGCGGGCCAGGAAATCGCAGTTGCGGGTAAGAAGTTCTTTATCGGCAGAGCGGAGGATTGTCACTTGCGACCCGGCAGTGACTTGATCAGCCGCCATCACTGCGTGCTCCTGATCGAGGATGGCTATGTTGGCGTCCGCGATTTCGGCAGCAAGAACGGCACGTACGTCAACGACGAGCGCGTCGTCGGCGAGCGCGAGCTGAAGGCCGGTGATCGGTTGTTGGTCGGTCCCTTGCGGTTCGAAGTTCAGTTGGCCCATGGACTGGCCGGCAAGAAGCGGCCGCCGGTCGTCGACGTCAAGGAAGCGGCCGTGCGAACGGCGCGGGACGCCGCCCAGGATCCGCTCGACGTCACCCAGTGGCTTGCAGCCGATGCCGATACGACTGCCGGAGCGGCCGAGACGCACGCCGCGGCGATCAGCGACACCGACGCCATCAACTTGAGCACGACGCAGACCTTGACGCCCGAAACGGTCGAAGTGGAGAAAAAAATGGCCGGTGGCAAACGAGCCGTCGGCAAGTTGCCGCCGATCCACAACACGACCAAGGACAGCCAGGAAGCGGCAGCAGCCGTTCTGAGCAAATTCCGCAAGCGCCGCTAGAGCGTCCAATCGCGACGTCTTTCTCCCCCGGTGACGGTGCGCACGCGCCGTGACGCACCCCTGGCGCACACCAACTGCCTGAGATTTCTGCTTGCTCCAATGCTCGCCGGCGGATATTTGTTTAGGAAGTGGCTATGGCGACGGAGCTGCCATAGCCGAGTCTTTTTTGCCCAAGGGGGGAGGTACGCAATGGCGATGGACGAAGAAACGTTGCGCCGCCGGTATCGCGAGTTCCTGGAACTGATGCCGCTGACGATCACGATCGCGGGCTTGCCGACCAGCCAAAGTCCCTTCAACTTCTCGGCCGATCAAATGGAAGTGCGAATCGCTACGTTGGCCGCGGCCTTCAAGTTGGCGCGGCAACTGGTCCGCGACTCGGTCAGCGGCAACTGACCACGCTGTTGGCTCTTTGGCCGGCCGACAAAAGTGCCTTGTCCAGCCGATTGCATCAAGGATATACTTGTTAAGTTAGGTGGTTTGCAAAGAGAAATGAGCCGCCGGTACGATTTTCCACCCGGACATTTCTCTCAGGAACCTGGAGCGATTTGATGAGGGCAGCGGGCAAGACCGGTAAAAACGCGGCTTTGGTCGGGCTGGCGTTCGACGCCGAAGATGGCCAGACGCGTCTAACGCGCGGCAAGAATTTCGTGCTCTGCGGCGGCTCGGACGACACGCACGCCCTGATGCAGGAAACGGCCACGAAGGTCAACGAACACCTGGAGCGCCGCGGCCGCCAGATGGCCGACCTATCCAACAGCGAGCTGCGGGACATTTGCGAGTCGGTCCACCGCTAACTG
>CAZUPX010000652.1:0-5644 GCA_964622155.1 uncultured Planctomycetaceae bacterium
GCAAGCCGTCGCCGAGCGCAAAGTCCAATTTGTCGTTCTCGATAAACGACCCCAAGGCGATGGTTCTCAAGGACAGCTCGCGCGCATCCTCGAAATCAACCCTATGAATCCACATTGGTGGGAGCGGTTGGGCAACCTTCCGTTGGTTGGCGGGCTACGAAAGGGGCCGCTGGGTAACGGTGAATCGTCTCCTTGGGAGCATCCGACACTCGGCACACTCGTGCAACTCGGTCCCGGCGGCACCCCACCCAACGTCAGTTGGGAAGCATATCCGCTGCCGATTGCTCGACCGGGACAGCCGCACGTGCTCGAGATCGAATATCCCAGTGACGTGCCGCAGGCGATGGGTATTAGCTTGATCGAACCGAACGCCGCGGGGGCTGTCATGCCCATCGGACTCGACTCAGGGGTGTACGTTTCCGATGAAGACGCCTATGTCACCGGTGAGAACGCCTCAACGCCTCCCAAGCTCGCCAGGCACCGTGTTGTCTTCTGGCCGAGGACCAAGACCCCGCTGCTTTTGATCACCAATCGCCGCGATGGCGCCCGAGCGGTTTATGGCAAGATTATCGTTTTGAGCGGCGCGCATCAGCAATTCAACATGCTCGCGCTCAATCGTAACGAGGGAAACGGCGCGTTGGCACCTGCCTTCCCGCCAAGTTCGCGCAGCGAACGCATCTGGGCTGGCTATCTCGATCATCCGCTTTTTGTGGAGAACTTCTCTGGGCCTGAGGCTCTCGACCCCGTCAGCCATCGCTGTCTGGACGATTGGAACACGGTCTATCAAGGCGGTCTGCGGCTGACGAAATATCTCGAGCACGCGGGTTACACCGGCTTGATGATGTCCGTGCTGGCCGACGGCAGCACGATTTATCCCAGCCGGATTGTTGAACCAACACCACGCTACGACACTGGCGTATACTTTTCGAGCGGACAGGACCCGGTGCGCAAGGACGCACTCGAAATGCTGTTTCGAATGTTCGACCGCGACAACCTGACGCTGATACCGGCGTTGGGATTTGCCGCGCCGTTGCCGGAGCTGGAGGCCTTGAAACGGATCGGCGGACCGGAGGCGTTGGGCATTGAATGGATCGGCGCCGACGGCGCCGCGTGGCTGAACAATCGCGCGCCGCGGCAGGGCCTGGCCCCTTACTACAACGTGCTCCACGAACACGTGCAAGAGGCCATGCTGCGTGTCATTCGCGAGGTCGTTGCCCGCTACGCCGATCACCCGTCGTTCGGTGGCATGGCCTTGCAGTTGTCTCCGGACGGCTACGCCCAACTTCCGAGCGATGCTTGGGGTTACGACGATCACACAATCGCGCATTTCGAGCGCGACACCAAAACGCAGGTTCCCGGCATGGGGCGCCAGCGATTTGCCGCGCGGGAGAAGTTCTTGACTGGGCCGGGGCGCGAGGCTTGGATCCAATGGCGCGCGGCCGTGGTGGCCGACTTTCATCACCGCATCGAAAAGGAACTTGCCGGGCGCCGGCCGGGCGCCAAGCTCTATCTGGCTGGCGGCACGATGCTCGCCAATGCCCAGACCCAGGCCCGTTTACGGCCCGCGCTGCTGAAGCACGCGCGACTGGACGACGCCTTGGTGGAGCTGGGAATCCGCGCTCCAGCGTATCGCGAGCACGAGAATATCGTGCTGCTTCGGCCGCAACACCTGAAACCATCCACCGGCCCGCTGCCCGCGCAGGCCGCCGATCTGGAAATCAATCTGGCTCCCGAAATGGACAAGCTGTTCGCCACGAGTCCGCAAACCGGTAGCCTGTTCTATCACGAACCGCAGAAGGCGCGGATCGCCAGCTTCGACGCCAAGAGCCCGTTTGGACCCGCGAACACTTACGCCTGGCTCGTCTCACAGATGTCCCCATCGGGGGATCGCAATCGCCGGCGCTTTGTCCACAGCCTGGCCACTCTCGACTCGCAAGCAATGTTCGACGGCGGGTGGATGTTGTCGCTGGGTCAGGAGGAGTCGCTGCGTGAGATTCTGAGTGTCTACCGTCAATTGCCGATTGGTCACTTCGAAAATGTGGCGCCCGAGTTTCAACCGACGCTGCGCGCGCTCAAACGCGACAACCAGACCTATCTGTACGCGGTGAATGATTCTCCGTGGGACGTAACGGTGTCGATGAACCTGGACATTCCGGCGGATTGTAAACTTGAAGGGCTTGGCGAGAGCCGTGGAATCGGGCCGCTGGCGCGGGTGGGTAACGACACCAGTTGGAAGCTTGCGCTGCGGCCTTATGACCTGTTGGCCGCTCGATTTTCGGCGCCAAACGTTCGCGTGCGCAATCCAGTCGTGACAATTCCTGAGCACGTTCGGCTAAGCCTGGAGCGCCGCATCAAGGACCTCTCGGCACGCGTTGGAGCCTTGACCAATCCGCAACCGTTGGGCGTGTTGGCGAATCCGGGTTTTGAGTTGCCGCCTCAAGGCGAAGGAATTTCCGGCTGGACGACCAGTAGCGGCATGGGAGGCTCCGTGTCGCTCGATCCGCAGCAGAAACACGGTGGTGCGCAATCGATTAAGCTTGTCAGTCAGGGCGAGCCGGCGAGTATAGCCACCATGTCATTCAAACCGCCGACGACCGGCCGAATCGCCGTCGAGTTCTGGTTGCGCACATCAGCAGTTGCACCCCCCTCGGTGCGGATGACGATCGATGCTCCCCTGCGCGAAGGGCGATTTGATCCCTACGGGCCGATTCCCACCGTTGGAGCCAACACCAACGCGGCCGGCCAGTGGTTGCGCTACCGTTTTCCGGTCGACGACGTGCCCAGCGAGTGGTTGGGCGACATGTCGGTGCGGTTGGAACTGTTGTCGGCCGGCGAAGTCTGGGTCGACGACGTGCAAATGTTCGACCTGTCGTTCAGCGAGACGGAACGTCGCGAGCTGCTCAAGCTGATCACGTTGGCCAGCGTCAAATTGAAGGCAGGCCAGTTGGCAGATTGCGCGCGGTTGCTCGAAGGTTATTGGCCGCAATTCCTGGTAGCCAATGTGCCGCTGACACAAACTCCGGCACCGCTGGCCCAGCGCCCGCGCAACACACAAGTGCCCTCCGCGCCGGCCAAGAAGCCGACCGTGCTCGAGAACCTTAAGGGATACTTGCCGAAGATGCCGCAGTTTTGAAACCCAGCCGCCGACTCGGGCCGCCTCATCCCGGCGGCCAACTCATCGCGCGACCGCCCAAGAGATGAAAGTGCAAATGGTCGACCGACTGCCCGGCGTGCGGGCCGCAGTTGACCACGACTCGATAGCCGTCGACCAGCTTCAACTGCTCGGCCAGGTTGCGTACGACCACCACCAGGTGCCCCAACAGCGCGGCATCGTCGGCAGTGGCGTTGGCCAATGATGGGATCTCTTTCTTGGGAATGACTACGACGTGCGTCGGGGCCTGCGGAGCGATGTCGTGAAAGGCCAGGCACAGGTCGTCTTCGTACACGATACGGGCCGGAATTTCGCGATCGATGATCCGCTTGAAGACAGTCTTTTCAACCATGTCCAGAGTTCCTACACACGTGCCTCGAACGGAGCCACCGACCCAACGTTACGGTTGAAGCGACGCCTGGTCCATCGGAATGGCCTCGTCAACCAGCATCATGGGAATGTCGTCGACAATCGGATATAGCACCGCGCGGTCTGCCCGCAGCAACCCACCACTTAAGCACTTTTCGACCCTCTGGCCGGCGCGGTTTTTCAATTGACCCAGGTCGATGGCACAGTTAAGCCGGGCTATCAAGTCGCCGCCAGCCAAGCTGAGGGACGACTGATCCTCGGGGCAGACCAGCATCTTCAGGAGTTCCGCGCGAACCATAGTCGGGCCAATGGGTTGCAAGAAGCCTGAAAAAGCGGCAGCACGACCAGGGGGGTACTCCCCGTTTACGCCGGCCCCCCCAAGGTGCCGGATTCGCCAGAAGTTAGCAAGTGGCAAAGACGACTTTTCTGCGTCTCCTGTTGCCCCCAGTCTCAAGCGCCTGTAGCGGTCACACCGATAAATTAGAAAGACAGAAATCCGGCGATAGGTTTTGGGGGCTGCGTGGGTCTGTCGGCCAGACAAGGGGCGGCCTGTTTGTGGACAGGGATCGGAGAAAACAAAAATGGTTCAAATTCGACTGGCCGTCGGTGTGCTCATTACGAGCCTGACCGTCGCTTCCTCGCTGGTTGCCGATGACGTCAGAACGTTCGAAGAGAACGGAATCAAGTACCAGGAAACCACTCAAACGGTACAACGCCTGATTCCCGAGACTCGCTATGAACAGCGCGAGTACACCAACTATCAACCGCGGTATACGACCGACATGCAAGAAGTGCCGCGCACCTATCAGGTGGCGGTCACGCGTCAAGAATGGGTGCCCGGCTACCAGCGAACGTGGAACGTGTTTGCACCGCCGGTACTTTCGTATCGTTTGATTCCCGTGACGCGTTTGGAAACTCGCAGCGAGACGGTGCGAGTTCCGGTCACAAAGCAGGAGTGGATCCCGCAAAAGCAGGTGCAGCAAGTGCCGGTCACTAACACCAAATTAGCCGAAGAGAAGCACGTGCATCGCGTCGCCGTGGGTACGGTGCAAGGCGAGGGAGGCGGGGCGCTTGTGGCCAACCGCGCCGATGGCACCGGAGGAACGAAACTGGAAAGCGACCCGCCTCGGACGGGTCCTTCGGAATGGCGCGGCGAGTCGGAGACCCGGCGCCCGTAGTTGAAGTCGGGAGGCCATCGAGACCGTCACCGCCTGTCGCCGGCCGTTCAGTCAACAAAAAAACGCGGAGCCAAACGGCTCCGCGCTTTTTCTTCACCCACGCACTGGCGACCCCACTTAGCTCGGCGAAATCTTGTCGGGCGGATGCATTCGCTTGCGGCGAGACAACTTGGAAGCACTCCACTCTTTAGTCAGCGATTCGAACACCTCGGGCGACTCGTAGCGGATCACGTTCTTGCCCTCGGGCATGGGCCCGATCAGCCCTCGCAAGACCGGCAATCCCCGCAAACCCAGGTCAGTGCTGCAGTCGTCGACGCCAATTTGCGTATGCACTCTCAACAGGGATTCTTGGCGGTTGTAGTCTCGTATGTGAAGCTTTCCGTCAGATCCCCGCGTGACGATGCGAAACGTGTCTTTGGTCATGGACGGTTCCTTGCTGTTGCTAGCACCCCTGAACACTGCCCAGTATCGGCAGGCCAAGGCCCAGCCGGGCAAGCATTTTCGACACGCCGCCACAGCGGTTCGGATCGCAAGAATCCGCACGTGCGCTCTTTGTCGGGCAAGGCGTTACGGCCCGCAGTCGTTCCTTCACCGCAGTGATCGTCTGGTACGACTGCGACGCCTGGCCTCGCCACGGCCTGGACGAATGTTCCGAGAGTTCCGAGCGTATGACCCATATCAGCAACGTCGCATAACGCGCAGATTGCGCGCGAATCGAGGGACCGGAACGATCGGCCGCCGCGGCGTCGCCTGGTCCGGCTCAGCAGAAGGTGCTAACGCGGCCGCGGTTGTCCAGTCGCGGGGACAAGGGTACATTCATGATGAATGGAGGGTAAGCGAACTGGCCAGCGGCCTGACTCGAAATCAGGTGCCCCGCAAGGGGTTGTGGGTTCGAATCCCATGCCCTCCGCTTTTCCACAACGAGTAGCCCCGCCTAGAGTTGCGG
>CAZUPX010000653.1:0-3870 GCA_964622155.1 uncultured Planctomycetaceae bacterium
CCACATACTTCGTGTTGTAATTCATCCTTCGCCTCCTTGAGAAAACCAGGAGGCGATATACTATCACCTACGACAAACACTGAGACAGACCACTAGTCTACCAGCGAATCTCGACACCGGCGGTGGCGCCGTGCGCCCACCAGGTCGTGTTTTGGAATGCGAAGGCCGGCTGGGGATCGCCAACCAAAGCTCCGCCGTTAATCTGCGTCGGATTGAGGGTGCGATTGATGGCGCTTCCGGAACGCTGCACGCGGTTGATGTACAGGAAGGTGTAGCCCATCGTCAGCCGCACGTTGCGGGCCACATCCCAGCGGAGATTAACATCACCCTCGGGCAGAATCGCGAATACGTCGCGCTTATACGTGCCGATGTTCGTGGGCTGAGCCAGCAGGCCCCCCACGTTGGTCGTTGTCACGCCGCCGGACGTGATGGTATTGAAGCCGTTGATGTAGACTTGTTCGTGATTATTGCCAAATGCGCTCTTGGCGATGACTTCCAGGGAGAGAGGTCCGTGATACTGGTAAAACTTGAGCCCGATTTCGCCGCCATTGAACAGGTTGCGGGCGCTGAACACGTCCTGGCTGGTGAGCACGGTGAGCGGGAACACGCCGCCTTCGAAGTTCGACGTGTCGTTGATGGTGACGCTGTCGTCGATCCGCAGGAAGCGATAGCCCAGGACCGCGTCGAGCCGCCGCTGCATTGTAAAGTCGATCCAAATCAGGCGCCGCCACAAGGCGCCCGCCGATTGTATCTGGCTGGTGGTGCGGACGTCGATCGCACCATTCAGGTCGACGATTGCATTGCCGATCACGAGATTGGGAAACGCGATCAGTGCGGAGTCTTCGGCCGGGGTGACCAGGTTGGGGTCGACGTTGAAGAACGGCCTTGCCAGTATCTGTGCGTTGGGATCGGTGCCGAAATCCGAAGCCGCCTGGAACGTCGTGTTGAGTTGTTGCAGGTAGAAGTAGTGTCCTTCAATGCCGATGAACTCGCCGTCCACGAGCCAGTATCCGAAATTCAGTCGCGCGCCGTTCCGCCGCTCGGTGTCGACGCTGTTGTTGCCGAACAAGATCGACGTGGTCGCGCTTTCCGGCAATACGCCGGCTTGCGATTGCGGAGTGCCCAGCGGGCTGCTGGTCACCAGTGGCGGCAGCGCGTTGCCCTTGGCCCAAAACGAGAGGTAGTCGCCTTGCAGCCAGATGCGGCGGTGAGCGTGAACGTCGCCCCACAGGTCGTGGAACAAACACTTGCCGCCGGCGCAGCCACCATCGGCGCACTCGCCTTCTGGTCCGCACTCGCCAGAGGCGATCTGGCCATCGGCGGTCATCATCTGCGGTGAACTCATCACAGGGCCGCCCATCATCTGCGGGTCGGCTATCACCCCGGCGTTGCCCATCATCTGAGGGCCAGCCGGTGGAGTTGTGTTGTTGTCGTCGCTGACCCAAGTACCTTGAGTCGACACGGGAGGGCGCGGGCTGGGTTGGGCCGCCAACTGCGAGGGTGCGGCAGGCACCGACGGGTCAGCATAGGCGGATGGCTGCGCCTGCCCCCAGGCGTGGATCGCCGAGGTCATCAAGGTTGCTATCAAGATGGTTAACCGCGCGAACGATCTCACAATCGTCTCCCCGACCGCAGCGTCCATACCGTTAGTATCGAACCTAACGCTTCGGTTACCTGTATCGATTCGACCGATTGCGCCGATAATTCCAGACAATCCGGAACAATTGGTAGTATTTGCGCATATTCCGAATTTGTCGCAAATCCTCCATTGTCGGCCAACGCTGAATGCACAGCGTGCATGAAGGCTGAAAACCAAGGAATGCGAGTGTCAATGGTTCCAACGATGGGGAATCTCAAGTAGATTAAGGGTTCTCCGCCGACCCGTGGGGGAGGGGGTCGGCCGCGGTGCGTTTCGCCCGACCCTAAGGCGTATTCCGACACCCCGTCCTCTGTTAAGGGAGCATTCAGTTGTCTAAAGACATCGAAAAAGAAGAACCACGAACCGGCCCGCCTGCCGCTAGCACTCCAGGGGGTGAGCCGGTGCGCCAGCAGATGACGGTGGACGCCTCGAAGGCCCACGCGGCGTACTCCAATTTCTGTCGCGTGACCGGCACGCCGGAAGAGTTGATCATCGACTTCGGCCTGAACACACAGCCGATGGGCACGCCCACCGAGCCGATCGAGATCAGCGAGCGAATCGTGATGAACTATTACACGGCCAAGCGCATGATGGGGGCGCTGCAGATGTCGTTGCAGCGGCACGAGGCCGCCTTTGGCGTGTTGGAGACCGACGTGCAAAAGCGCGTCATGCCTGGCATCATGCGACAGGGCACCGCACCACCGCGTTAACCGCACTATCGCTCTAATCGCACTATCGCACTGGCGCCGCTCAATAAGACACCCGCGATGGATACCCAAGCCGCCTCGGATCCGAGGCGGCTTGCTTCTTTGGCGCCTTGAGTACTTCGCTCACAACCGGCGAAATTATTGCAATCGCCGGAGGGCCTGAAAATACGAAAAAAACCGTGTCGTGGGAATAGTTTGCGCTGATTGAAATGTCAAGCGCCTTCGTGTAGTCTGAATCGCGGGGCACATGTCATTCATCGTTGTCGATCCTAACGATTTTCTTGCGAAGTCGGCACTTGGATCGGCACGTTGAGGCGTCGCCGTTGAACAGAACGTCGGCGCCTCGGAACAGCGAATTTATCTCGGAACAGAGTTGGTCTTCCGGAACAGGGCATCTCGATCGCGCCGCGCGGCTGGGCGCTCGTTGGTCGACATTCGACATCGAGTTGGCCGTTGCTCAAGCAGCGCGGTCATGATTCTTTCATCTTGACACTGCATCGTTGTTTGCGCCGGCGGTTTCGTCGAAGGGGCATCGGACATTTGAGAACCATGAAAAAAAATCGCAGTCGGCTCGGCGGCAAGAGGCATTCGCCGAGTAAAGGATCGAGACCTAGTCGTTTCATTTCGACGCGTCTAACGCTTGCCAGCCCCGAGTATCTGGAGCTGCGCACGTATCTGAGCGGAACCTCGCTGCTCGACCCCGTTGGCTGGTACGGATCGATCTCGGCGCGGTCGATGTTGTCGTCCAGCATGTCCGGCGGCACGCAGTCAACTTCGGCCGCTACGCCGGCGGCCAGGCAAATGGCACAGACCACTCCCAGTTCCGCGGCCGCGGTTGACAATCTGTTCAGCGTGCAGTCGGTCGCCGCGGCTAGCTCGGCGCAGACATTTACGCCTCAAGCCGAGTCGCAGTCCTCCGTGCTCAACCCCTTGCACGCGGGCGAACTCGTCACGTACACCGTCAGGGTCGAACATCTCGACGGCAGCCTAGTTTCGAATTCAAATCCTCTCACCGCGGGGCAGGATTTTCAGATCGAAGTCGACGTGCAGGACGTTCGTGAGCCGGCCAGCGAGTTTGCCGGCATATTCGGCGCGTACGCACTGGTGACATTCGATAACACCTTCGCCACGGTCGCTGCAGGCGTCAACCCGACATTCGGCCCAAGTTTCGCGGGCTTCAACGGAGGGGCTCAGTACGAGGTTAGCTCCAGCGGCGCGACGACTACGATTCTGGCCGGCTCATTCGGCACGAGTATCACGCCGCCGCCTGCCAGCACAGGTACCGCGCCTTACTTGTTGTATCGCACTCAAATGCACGCGGTGGCATCGGGCAATCTTAAGTTCCAACCGGAGTTCGACACGGGGCTGGGGCACGACACGCTGCTGTTCGATCCGCCCGACCCGCTGGCCGCCGATGTCATTGAGTACAATCCTTACAGTGTGATCATATTCAGCGCGACGCAGCCGACGGTTTCGGTGACGGGCAGCGCCGTGGACGAGACCAACAGCGGCACGACCTCACTG
>CAZUPX010000654.1:0-4898 GCA_964622155.1 uncultured Planctomycetaceae bacterium
CGTAGACAAACGCGGCCGACCCCACCGCGATCCCCAGAATACCCAGCAGAATTGCCTGGATGACGATGATTGCCACTAATCGCCAGCGCGCAAACCCAATCGCCAGCATCGTGGCGTAGTTGCCTAGATGATCCTGAGTAATGGCGTACAGGGTCTGGCTCGTGATGACCGTACCGACGAGCAACCCCAGCACGGCGGTGACAACGACCGTGATTCCGACGCCCGTTTCGAGCATCCAATAAGTGATCGTCCGGAAGGCAAACTGACCCGTGGTGAGGACCTCGACGGCCGGAACCTGGCTCGCGATGCGATCGCGAACCTGATCGGGCGTGTGCCCCGGCGCGCAGCGCACCAAAACGTAGGTAATCTCGTCGGACTTGTAATACGGATCGTATTTCACCGCCGACTCCAGCGAGCAGAACACGAACGGCGCCGCGGTAAACGTGCGTACTCCGCGGCAAACACCGCGCAACACCGCGCGCTTGCCCATGATCTCGACCTGGCCTCCGATCTGGTGAATGCCCAACGCGTCGCGATACAGTTCGTCGACGATGATGGCGTCCGGGCCACGGACGGCCTCGACACCACCTTCTTTCATCGACCAGGGTCCGCCGTGGAGTCCCTCGTCGAGGCCGACCAGCTCGATGCTCATGTTGCGGCCGTCGGGCCTGCGCCAGAAGACCCAGGTCATGATCAGACCTTCGGCCCACTCAACGCCCGAGACGCTGCGCACCTGGTAAACACGCCCCTTGGGAATAGCCATGCCATAATCGAATGCCGAGGTGTGCTGTCCCATGACCCACACATCGGCGCCCGCATTCCGCAGGACAGCCGAGGTCGTGTTGCACCATCCGACAAGCAACCCGATCTGGGCGGCCGAGAGGAAAAAGGCCACTGCCACGCCCAACACGGTGGAGGCGAAGCGGGTCTTGTTGTGCAAGAGCATCGCCAGTGCAATCGAGTTCACGACGATACCCTTGCCAACAAGACCCGCCACCGGTCCTTCCCAAGTTTCGGCGGCGACACTAAATGACCTGTGCGTTCTTGCCGGCCCGATAGATGGCCTGCAAGGCTCGCCCTAGTTGCTCCTCGGAGTGATTGGCGGTCAAGCTGATCCGCAGCCGTTCGCTGCCGTGGGGCACGGCAGGGAACGGGACCGAGTTGACACAGACGTTGTTGTTGTGCAGCTCGAGCGTCATTTGCCGCAAGGCCTTCATCGTGCCCACCACGACCGGAATGATTGGACTGGGAACGTCGTTGATTTTAAAGCCCATTTCCTCCAACCGCGAATGCATGAACCGACAATTCTTCCACAGTCGCTCGCGGCGTCCAGGTTCGGAGCGAATGACGTTCAGTGCGGCGTTAGCGGCGGCCATGACCATTGGCGAGGGGGCGGTCGAGAACATTCCGGCCCGTGCCAGGTAGCGAATATAGGTCACGGCGGCCCGGCTGCCCGCCACGAATCCGCCGCAGGCTCCCAGCGACTTGCTCAGCGTTCCGACGTGCAGGTCGATCTGGCCTTCGAGACCGAAAAAGGCCGCGGCACCGCGTCCCTCCGGGCCCAAAACTCCAGTCGAATGGGCTTCGTCGACCAGCAGCACGGCGTCGTGCTTCTTCACGACGTCGGCGATCTCGTCCAAGGGCGCCATGTCGCCATCCATGCTGTAGATGCCCTCGACGCACACCAGGGCCAGGCCGGTGCCCTCGCGGCGTGCCAAGACGCGGTCCAGGTGGGCGGCGTCGTTATGGCGAAACAAGCGGATTTGGGCGCCAGACAGCTTGGCGCCGTCGACCATGCTGGCGTGTGCCAGTCGGTCCAGAATCACCGTGTCGTTCTTACCGGCCACCGATGAAATCACACCTACGTTCGCTTGATATCCGCTGGCAAACACGCACGCGTCTTCCGCGCCTTTGAACTCGGCCAGATTAGCCTCCAGCTCGCGAGTGATCGGATAAGTGCCGACCAACAGCGGCGAGCTGCCCGAGCCGGCGCCGTACTGCTGGGCTGCCCGGCAGGCTGCCTCGACCACACGCGGATGATTCGACAGTCCTAAGTAGTTGTTGGATGCTAGCACGATCATCTGCCGGGCCTGGTCCTCGCGCGGCCAGTGGACTTGCGCTTCGGCGTCGCTGGGCTCGAGCAGCGTGCGACGATAGAGGTTTTGGCCCTTGGCCTCGAAGTGGGCCAGGCCCTCTTCGAAGAGCGGTGCCAACTGCCGGAAGTCGACTCCTTGTTCGCGCATCTTCAACAGGTCAACCAGGGAGGTTTCGTCGGTGATTTCGAGGTCTGGGGCCGCGGTTGCTTGGGCGGTGGCCATGTTGGGGACTCCTCAAATTCGCTCGTGGCTTTGTGAAGTTTCGGCCTGTCTCAACAAATCAATGCAAAGCTCCGGCAGCCCGCGGACATGGAATTTTCAAATTCCTCGAAATTGAGGATTTTCGGACTGTCACGCCCACCTGGTGGCCAATTCTCAAAGAATCCATGTCCGCTCCTTCGCGCCACGCTGCATGTAACTTTTGTCGATGGCCGGCAGCCATTTTTCAGCCGAAGCGGCCAAGTGCGACAGCCAAGTGGAGAAGACCATGGAAATCGCCATTCCGACCCGCGACCGGCTCGTGGCCGCACGGCCGCCGTCCGAGGAGAAGGCAAACTTTGTTACCCACGGAGCAGGGCTGGCATTGAGTGTCGTCGGCATGCAGCAACTTCTGGCGGCCGCCGCGGGCCGCGGTAGCGTCGCCCAAGTGGCCGGCGCCTCCGTGTTCGGCGTCTCGCTGGTGTTGGTCTATCTGGCCTCGACGATTTACCACGCGATTCGGGACGCGCGGCTGAAGAAAACCTTCAGGATCATCGATCACGCCATGATCTATCTGCTGATCGCCGGCACGTACACGCCGTTTCTGCTCGCTCTACCGACCCCATGGCCGACTTGGGTCCTGGCCGTGATTTGGACCCTCGCGGGGGCGGGTGTCTTGTTCAAGGCGTTTTTTGGGCCGCGCTACGCACGGCTCTCGATGGCGATGTACCTGGCGATTGGATGGGTCGGGGTTGTGGCAATCAACCCGCTCGTCGAGCACGTGTCGCCTGGTGGCGTGGCCTGCCTACTGTTGGGAGGGCTGGCGTATACGGTGGGTACGATCTTCTTCGCTCGCCACGACGTCAAGTACGCTCACGCGATCTGGCACCTGTTCGTCGTACTGGGGAGCGGGCTGCACTACAGCGCCGTCATTCTCTACGTGATTCCACTGAGCTTTCAGTTGTCCTAAATCGGTTGGCGTCGCCAAGGGTTTGAACGATCCGGCCTTCCAAACTCCAGGGGGTTCAACATGGCGTTCCACATCGGAGCATCCGGCGTTTTAGTGCGAGTGCTTCAGGTTGCTATTCTCGACGCGCCGCAAGCCTTAGGTTGGCGTCCGGTGAATTGTGAACCGCCCACGCCGCGAGAGTCAAAGTCACCAGTAGCACAGATCGCGCGATCGCCGGGTCTGGCAACATCCGCCAGCGCGCTGTATCCGACTGAGGATTCGCACGAAGCGCGCCGGCCAAGGAGATAGATAAGTGTCGCCGTGAAACCTCACGGCCGCGTCGCCCGATGGCAACGTTGGCTCTCGGAAAACAGGCCGCACTGCCAATCAATGGCAGGTGATCTAACGCGAGATTTCGGCGAGACTTAAACGGGAGCGAGGGTGAAGGGACTCGAACCCTCGGCCTCTAGCGTGACAGGCTAGCGCTCTAACCAACTGAGCTACACCCCCAAGGTGTGGACCGACCCCTTGGCCGCCGCTGGGCGCTGGCCGGACCGTATCCTCCATACAGGTCGAGAGAAAGAATTATAGCCCTCGGTCGGTCGGTCGCAAGGGGACTGATTGTGCCGCCAATTCCGACTCTCGGGGTTTGTCTGTATTGGCCGCCGATCGTAGCTGCCTGCACGCGATCCCAGCGAAACGCCAACCTGAGTTTGTGACCTAGATTTCTACAGACAATCAGGTTCGGCTTGGATCGATAAAATGTCTGTTTACCACTCTTACCGATCGGTATTTGAACGTCTCGAATCGCTCGATTTCCAACAGTTGTCGTTGCTCGTGTTGGTGATCGTCGGCTTCGGATTCTATTGCTTGCGCGGATTTGGGTCACGCTCCAAGTACTGACCACGGGTTAGGCGAATCCGCTGCGCGCAAGGCACTTGGGTTGTTCGAGCAAACGGAATAGGGCGTCGCTTCATCGCCCACAGTGACACTCTAAATTGGTGAGCTGCCCTCATGGATTTTCCATACGAAATTCCTTTGCCCGTCGCCTTGGCGGTCATCGCGGTGATGGGTTATCTGGCCGGCCACACGTCGCGCCGAGGCGCGCTGAACGAGGCCGACAAGGCGCGTCGAGAGCTGCGCCGCGCGAAGGCGGTGGCCAAGGAGCTTGAGGAGATCGCCGAAGGCGTGCGCAAACAACTGGCCTCGCATCACATGAGCGTCGCCCGATTCAAGGATCGCGTCTGCGAGCTGAGCGGCCAGGACAAGGAAGCCGCCTGGCAGGAGCTGTGTCAGGAGGCCGAGCAGATTCTCAAGCCCACGTTGCGTCTTGCCGAGCAAATTGCCCACGCCTATGACGAAATTCGCCGGCAGACCAATCACCTGATGTCGTTCACCGAGGTGCAGACCGATCCTTTGACGCGGGTCAGAAATCGCCGTGGACTGGACGAGACCTTGCAGACGATGCTGGCCCTGATGGAGCGATACGACCAGCCCTTCTCGGTGGCCATCTTCGACATCGACCACTTCAAGCAGGTGAACGATTCGAAGGGGCACGTGCACGGCGACAAGACGTTGCAGGCTGTGGCCCGGGTTTTCGACGATTCGGTGCGCGACAGCGACGTCGTAGCCCGGTACGGCGGTGAGGAGTTCGT
>CAZUPX010000655.1:0-2495 GCA_964622155.1 uncultured Planctomycetaceae bacterium
TGTGGCCCGCGACTGCGCCCGCGTCGGAGCCAGGCTGCTGTTCACGTCGACCGACGCCGTATTCGACGGGACGAAAGGCGCGTATTACGAAGACGATCCGCCAACGCCGCCCAACTGGTACGGCCAGACAAAAGCCCGCGCCGAAACGGCCGTTCGCGAGCTCGCGCCCAGGTCGGTCATCGTCCGGCTGTCGCTTGTGCTTGGGCGAAGTCTGGCGCCCGATGGCAACTCGTACCTGGACAAGGTCATCGGCAATCTCAAGGCCGGCAACCCGATTGCGGTGCCGTCGATCGAGTTTCGCAACCCCATCGACGTCGCCACGCTGTGTGACTTCCTGTTGGAGCTTTCGTCACGCGAAGACGCCGGCGGCATTTTTCACGTCGGGGCCAGCGATAAAATGTCTCGCTACGAACTGACTCAGGCAATCGCCAACCATTTGGGCTATGATCCATCGCTGGTCGTGGCACAAGACGCTCCGGTTCCGGGGCGGGCACCTCGGGGCCGCGACGATTTTTTGGTCACCGATCGCTTGCGACAGTTTTGCCGCACTGGGGTGCCCACGTGCCGCGAAGTGATCGAAAGGGCCGTCGATGCAACTGCCTAAGGCGATTCATGAACTCGAATTCAATCACGGCTCCAGCTACGGACCGGAAGAGGCGGCGGCATTGGCCGAAGTGCTCGCGGCCTCGGCCCCTTCGTGCGGGCCGAAGGTCAAACAATTCGAGGATGCCTTCGCTGCCTACTGCGGAACCCGTCACGCCCTGGCCGTCACCTCGGCGACCGCAGGGCTCGAATTGGCGATGATCGCCTGCGACGTGGGACCGGGCGATGAGGTGATTACCACGCCGCTAAGTTGGGTGTCGACGGCCAACGCGATCGCCTCGCGGGGCGCGAAGGTCCTTTTCGCCGACGTCGACCCGCGAACCTTGAACCTCGACCCGGCCGAAGTCGCCCGCAAGATCACGCCTCGCACTAAAGCCATCTTGTGCGTACACCTGTACGGTCAGTGCTGCGACATGGACGGCCTGGCGGACGTGGCCCGCGGCCGCGGTATCCGCATTGTTGAAGACTGCGCACACGCCGCGGGCGCGACCTATCGCGGGCGAAAAGCTGGTGCGCTGGGCGACATTGGCGTGTTCAGCTTTCATCAGCAGAAGAACATGACCACCTTGGGCGAAGGGGGCATGGTGACCACCAGCGACCCAAAGCTGTTCGAGCGGTTGCTGTCGTTTCGCTCGCTCTGCTGCCACACCTACGATCCCAAGGGAAAGTATCTGCCAATCGACGAGAGCGTTCAGCCGATGGGCAAGCGGTACTGGCTGCTCGATTTCTCGGAGGTCGGTTACAACTTTCGCATGACCGACGCCCAGGCGGCCGTCGGGCTGGTTCAACTGGCGAAGCTCGACGGCTTCAACCGCCGCCGTCGGGAAATTGCCGAGACTTACCGTGCCCGGCTGTCGAAGATCAAGGGCCTGGCAATGCCTATTGTCTCGCCCGAGGGCACACACGTCTATCATGTATTCTGCGTGCTGGTCGAGCCGAGCTTTCGACTGTCGAAAGAAGACTTCATGTGGGAGCTGTACACGGGCCGGCAGATCAAGGTCTGGTCGCACTATGTGCCGATCCACCTGACGACGGCCTATCGCAAGCTCGGCCATCATGAAGGTGAGTGCCCGCGAACGGAGGCCCTGTTTCGTCAATACATCAGCTTGCCGATTCATCCTCGGCTCACGCCCGAAGCCATCGAATATCTACTGTCGAGCATCGAGGCGCTGTCATGAACGCGTTCGAGGCACTCGTGCGCGGCATGCGGGACCGCGGAGAGGTGTTTGCTCGCGGGGTGCCGATCCACATCGCGCGCTCACCGGGCCGACTCGACTTGATGGGGGGCAACGACGACTACACGGGCGGCATGGTCTTCGAGTCCACCATCCGCGAAGCCACCTGGGCCGCGGCTCAGCCGCGCACCGACCGGGCGATCGAGCTGGTAAATCCTCAAATGCGCGAGCATGGGTGGCAGGAGGTCGTGAGGTTTCAGCTCGATGAGTTGACGGACCCAGAGCGAGTGCGCGCGCTGGTCCATCGCGAGCCGGGGGTTCGTTGGATTGCTTATGTGCTGGGTCTCTTCTATTGGCTTGCCCATAACCATTCCGCCCGGATTACCGGCGGCATGACGGTGTTGGTGCAGTCCGACGTGCCGCTCAACAAGGGCGTCAGCTCGTCGGCCGCCATCGAAGTGTCGGTGATGAAAGCCGCCGCCAAGGCCTACGGCATCGACCTGTGTGGTGTCGAATTGGCAGAAGCCTGCCAGTGGGTCGAGAACGTGATCGCCGAAAGCGCCTGCGGCATCATGGACCAGATCGCCGTGGTGTTGGGCGAGGAAGGTTACGTGCTGCCGCTGGTCTGCCAGACTTGCATCCCGCAGCCGCTGGTGCGCTTGCCCGCGGGACTGACCTGTTGGGGAGTTGACTCGGGCGTGCGACATCAGGTCAGCG
>CAZUPX010000656.1:0-3063 GCA_964622155.1 uncultured Planctomycetaceae bacterium
CGGCGGCGGCGGCGCGCGTTGAGCCAATTTTGACGCCCGGTGAAGTCAATTCGGCAGTGGTACCGCCATCGCGACTGGAAGTCCAATCGGCGCGCAAGGCGAAGGGGAGCAAGAGTTCTGGAGGCAACACCGGCGTTGAAACCCAGGTCCCGGCGCAGCGCGCGGTGCAAAAGAAGCCCGCCGACGACGAAGCGCTAGCCAAGAAGACACCTTCGACCGCAAATCGCGAGCAGCCGAAGGCGGAAGTAATCGAAGAGGTTGCCGACGAGCCCAAGAAAGGGGCGCCAGTGGTCAAGTCGCGACCGCGGTCCGCGCCCAAGGAGTTGGCCGAGCTCGAGGCGAACCAGCCGCCAGTCGCCGAAAACTCGCCGGCCCAAGACGATCAGGATGGCGTGTTGTTCGCGAGCCAAAGCCCGGCCTTGAGCATCGAGGTCGCCGGTCCGCGCCGAGTGCTGATTGGCAAGGAAGCGGAGTTTGCGGTCAAAGTCCTCAATACCGGAGCGGCCGCCAACGACGTGGTTGTGACGGTGAATATCCCCAACTATGCCGAGGTCGTCTCGGCGCAAGGCACCGTCGGCACCGCGCAGGCTCCGATTCCGGGGCAGCGCGCCGAGCCCTTGCAATGGCGCATCAGCCGCCTTGAGGCGCAAAGCAACGAGACGCTGAACTTGAAACTTATTCCGCGCAAAAGCTCACCGTTGGACCTGGGCGTCCAGTGGACTTATTCGCCGGAAGCCTCGCAGGCCATGGTGGAAGTCGAAGAGCCGAAGCTCGCGATGACGATCTCGGGCCCTAACGAAGTCCTGTATGGCCAATCCAAAGTCTATAAGCTCATCGTCTCGAACCCCGGCAACGGCGACACGGACAATGTCACCGTGGGTCTGCTGCCCTTGGGCGGCGCAGGCGAGAGCCTGGCCAGCCACCGTTTGGGCAAGCTGCGTGCCGGCGAAAGCAAGACCATCGACGTCGAGTTGACGGCTCGCCAATCTGGCGCCATCACGATCAAGGCGCAGGCATTTGCCGAGGGCGGCCTGCGCTGCGACGCGGCCGAGCAGGTGCTCGTACGGCGCGCAAGCCTCTTGATCGAAGTCGAGGCCCCCAAGATCAAGTACGCGGGCACGGTGGGCACCTACCACGTCAAAGTCATCAACGCCGGCAATGCTACGGCCGAGAACGTGCAAGTCGCGGCCATGCTGCCACAGGACGCCAAGTATGTCGGCAGCAACAACGGCGGCCGATTGGATCCGCAGCAAAGCAAAGTCAAATGGACGGTGGGCAGCATGCAGGCCGGCGCCGAGAAACGTTTCGAGATGCAGTGCTCGCTGGCGGCGCCGGGCGAAAACCGGATGCAGTTTGTCACCTCGGCCGACGACGATCTGAACGCCGTGGCCATGTCCAGCACGCGCGTGGAAGCTATTGCCGATCTGAAGCTCGAAGTCCGCGATCCGCAGGGTCCGATCGGCGTCAGCGAGGATGCCGTCTATGAAGTTTACATTCGCAACCGCGGCACGAAGGCTGCCGAAGGCGTCGAGCTGACCGTGTTTTTCTCCGACGGAGTGGAAGCCACCAGCGTCGAAGGCGGCGCGCACGACATCGGTCCGGGCCAGGTGGCCTTCAAGTCGATCGGCGTGCTACCGGCCGGCGACGTGGCAGCCTTTCGCGTTCACTCGCGAGCCGATCGAGGCGGCAATCATATTTTCCGCGCCGAAGTGAGTTGCCCGTCGCTCAACACCAAGCTCACCACCGAAGAGACCACCCACTTTTACGGCGACGAACTCAAGCCTTCGGTCGATCGGCAAGCACCGGAGGAGACGTCTGTCTCGTCCAGCGAGCCGGCGCCCGAACCGCCGCGGGATCGGTCCGCGAAGCCGTAAGACAGTCTCGCACGCCGAGACACGGTTGTTCGTCATCGCATGCACCCAGGGACGCCGTGCCCCTGCTTCCGTGCTATAACCGGGCCGTCCTCAAACTTGCCAGCGTGCAGGCACCACTTCCATCGATGGTCGCAAGTCGCCTTGCCGTCACCGCTTAAGCCGCAGTGGCCCGATCTGCTGGCAACCATAAATGACTGTTTGTCGGTCGCGGCGGCTTGGCTATAATCCGCGACCTCATCGGATCGGGGATTCTCCTCGATCGGTTGCAACCAGTCCTTAGCCAGGCATATGGCCCCACTACGCTCGTTGAATTCGATTTGCTTGACGGCGCTGGCACTATGCGCGCAGGCTGTGTCAGGGTGCGGCACCACCAAGTGGTCGGACTCGCCGCGCACGGCGACCGAGCAACTGCTGGTCTCTGATGCCATCGATCGGGCGATCAGCCAAATCGATTTCAGCGTCCTGGCCGACAAGGACGTCTATCTCGACACGCGATTCATCATCACCGCCTTGGACCAGAACTACGTGATCAGCACCCTGCGGCAGCACATGCTGGCCAGCGGTTGCATCATCAAAGACAAGCCAGAGGAAGCGACCTACGTCGTCGAGGTCCGTACCGGCTCGCTGGGCACCAATCGGCAGGACTTGCTGTTTGGCGTGCCCGCCACGACGCTTCCGACCGCGGGCCTGCTGCCGGTCGGAGCGGCGACCATTCCGGAAATTGCGTTGCTGAAACGGACCAATCAGCAGGGTGTGTGCAAGATGGCCGTGTTTGCTTACGACCGCATGACGGGCCGGCCGGTTTGGCAATCGGGCAACCGCAAGGTGGCCAGCCGAGCCAAGGACATCTGGGTCGCCGGCGCAGGGCCGTTCCAGCGCGGCACGATCTACGACGGCACCGCGTTTGCCGGCGACAAGGTGGCGGTGCCGTTGGTCAATGGCAAAGACAAGCAATCGACTGCACCGGAAAAACTCTCAGTGAGCAACGAAAGAGTGTTCGCCAATACGCCGAAATACTCTCACTATCCCGCTCAACCTCCGGCCGTGGTCGCCATGGCCCCGCCTTCGCCCGGGTCTAGCCCGCCGGGCGGCGCCACAACGGCCAAGGAGACACCCAAGGATCCGCCGAAGGCTGCCTACACCCCACCGCTTCCCCCGCCAGTCGCCGTACCGCCCCCCGCGCCACCAC
>CAZUPX010000657.1:0-2240 GCA_964622155.1 uncultured Planctomycetaceae bacterium
ACCGTGCACTCCCTCGGCTGTGTCATCAAGTCGTACCTTGATGAGATTCCGACAAATCGCCCGTTGTGTAAGCGTCCGCCGAATCCATACTTGTCGACCCTGTTAGGCTGAGAGCGGTTGTCTCAGTCACTGATGGAGTCGAGTGATGGCGAAGAATGGCAGGCCTCCGGCGTCGTTGGATGAGTGGCTGGATTGGAAGCAGCGGCTGGAGAGCCAGAAGGCGAGCGGACTCAGCGTCGAGGTCTACTGCCTGCAAGAGGGAGTGGCGCGGTCCAGCTTCTACCGCTGGCAACGGCAGCTCAAGAACGGCGTCCCTGCGGCGCTGCTTGAGGAGGAAGCCGATCGACAGCAAGCCGAATCGGACGAGATGAGCGAGGCGACTTTTTTGCCGATCTCGCTCCAAGCTTCGCCCGTGGAGATTGAGCTGCCCAATGGAGGCATCGTGCGACTACCGCTAGGCGTCGGCCAAGTTGCACTGATCGCCGTCGTGGAAGCCGTGGGAACCCTCCGACCGTGGAAGGCGCCCACGTCATGACGAACTTCTCCGAGCTGCGCGTCTTTCTCTGCATGACGCCGACCAGCATGAACTTCAGCTTCGACCGGCTGATGGGACTCGCGGAGCGGACCTTCAACCAAGATCCGTTGTCGGGGCACTTGTTTCTGTTCCTCAATCGGTACCAGAACCGGATCAAGATCTTGTTCTGGGATCGGGACGGGTTTTGCATTTGGTACAAGCGACTTGAGAAAGGCGTCTTTGAAATGCCGGCCAGCGGCCAGGCGGGCGTGGAGCTCGACTACAAACAGTTGTCGCGATTGTTGGGCGGACTCGACTTGCGCAGCGGGCGCCGCCGTCAGCGACGCTACTCGCCGCATCGTCCAAAATAATTCCAGAAATGGTCTTCCCTAAGCGAGATGTGTTCGTAGACTTATGGGCGTTATGGATGACGACCATGCACTTCCGAACGACTTGGGTGAATGCCACCAGCTTCTCCGAGCTGCCTTCCAGCAGACCAGCGAACTCACTCGTGTGTTGGATGAGACGGCCGTCTCGTACGACGAGCTGCAAGCCACACATCAGGCCACACTAGAGGAACTGAGCGCCCTGAAGCGATGGATCTACGGTCGACGAACGGAGAAGCTGATCGAGGGAGAAGGCCAGCGGCATCTGTTTGCTCTCGAATCCTCGATCACAACAACTCAACCGGTCGAGCCGACGCCAGAACTGCCTCGCCCAGTAGCCACGGGACGTCGTCGTCGCCGGGAACTCGACCTCGACAAGCTGCCGCACTATCGGCACGAGCATGACCTGAGCGAGGCGGACAAGCAGTGCGCCTGCTGCGGCCGAACCAAAGATCGCATTGGCCAGGATGAGAGCAAGATCCTGGAGTACGTGCCGGCGAAGCTCGAAGTGCATGTCCACGTGCGGCCCAAGTACGCCTGTCGGTATTGCAAAAATGGCGTGGCGTGCCCGCCGCCCCCCGAACGACCGATCGCCCGCGGCATCGCCGGTCCGGGGCTCATCGCTCAGATCGTCGTCGCCAAATTCGGCGACCACCTGCCGCTGTATCGCCAAGAGGACTTCTTTACGCGGCACGGCTTGCACATCGCCCGCAGCACGCAGTGCGATTGGGTGCAAGCGGCCGCCGAACTGTTGAGGCCACTTTACCAGCGACAGAAAGAGTTGGCGCTCCAGTCGCCCGTGCTGTGGACTGACGACACGCCCGTGACCGTGCTGACGGGCGGCAAAGAAGGTAGTCACAAGGGACGCTTCTGGACCTACATCGGCGACGAGCATCCCTACTCCGTATACGACTTCACGGAGAGCCGCGCCCGCGATGGGCCGGCCAAGTTTCTCGCAGGATTCCAAGGTTACCTCCATGCCGATGCCTACGGCGGCTACGACCACATTTATCTGGGGTCGAACAATTTGATCCGCGAAGTGGCCTGTTGGGCGCATGCGCGGCGGAAGTTCTTCGAGGCCAAGGACAGCTCGCCGCGCGATGCGCACCAGATTCTGGAGTGGATCGGGCAACTGTACGACGTTGAGGAGCGAGCACGCGAGTTATCGGCTGACTCGCGGCGTACGCTGCGCGCAGTTGAAGCGGCGCCAGTGCTCGATCGCATCGAGGTCTACCTGACCCAGTTGGAACGTCGTGCGCTCCCCAAGAGCGTTCTCGGCAAAGCCGTGTCGTACGCTCAGAATCAATGGCAGGCGCTCCGTCGCTATGCCGCCGATGGTC
>CAZUPX010000658.1:0-4568 GCA_964622155.1 uncultured Planctomycetaceae bacterium
ACGTTGCAACTGAAGGGCGATGACAAGGCCAAGCCTTTTCTTGCCACGAAATACAACGAGTCGCAGCCCCAGTTTTCTCCCGACGGCAAGTGGCTGGCCTACGTTTCCGATGAGTCGGGGGACCGATTCGAGGTTTTCGTGCGGCCTTATCCGCCCAAGGGGACCGACGAGAGACACCTGATCTCGGATTCGGGTGGTGCCAAGCCGCTGTGGTCGCGGACGGGAGATGAACTTTTTTACCGCAAGGATTCGCAGCTATTCGCGGTCAAGATCCAGACCACACCGGAGTTTAAAGCATCTCCACCGGTTCTTGTCTTCGAACAGCGCTTTGGGGACACCTTCACCCGCCGCGGCTATGATGTGTCACCCGATGGGAAGCGATTTCTCTTCTTGGAATCGACTGAAGTCGAGGCCGCGCAAAGACCGATCGATCAACTCTTCGTCGTCCAGAATTGGTTTGAGGAATTGAAGCAACTGGTGCCGGCCGAGGTCGCGGCGGAAAAGTGATCAGTCCTTGAAATTGAGGTGAACGCGCACGTGTCAGTCCCGTCAGGCACAAAGCTCGGCGTGTTTGAAGTCTCCACGCTGCTTGGCGTCGGCGGGATGGGCGAGGTCTATCGCGCGCGGGATACGAAGCTGGGGCGCGAGGTGGCGATCAAGATTTTGCCGGCCGAATTCGCTCACGACCGGGACCGGCTGGCTAGGTTTCAGCGCGAAGCACGGTTGCTGGCTGCGTTGAATCATCCCAACATCGCGCACATCCATGACCTACAAGAGTGCGACGGCGTGCAGTTTCTGGTGATGGAGCTCGTCGGTGGTATGACGTTGGCGGATCGACTCAAGGACGGGCCACTTGCGCTGGAAGAAATCCTAAAACTATTTAGTCAAATTGCAGAGGGCCTGGACGCCGCTCATCAGCAAGGCGTCATTCACCGCGATCTGAAGCCAGCCAACATCAAGATCGCGAGTGACGGCAAGGTGAGCCTGCTCGACTTTGGGCTGGCCAAGGCGGCTGAGGCCCAATCCTCCTCTTCCGGCGCCGAGGTGACATCGCCCTGGAACGCGGACGGCGCTGGCACCAGCATCGAGGGTCAGGTGCTCGGGACGCCGGCCTACATGAGTCCCGAACAGGCCCGCGGTAAACCAGTCGACAAGCGCACGGACATCTGGGCGTTCGGCTGTTGTCTCTACGAAGCCCTGACCGGCTGCCGGCCGTTTCAAGGCGAAACGGGTTCCGACACGTTGGCCAAAATTCTGACGGCTGATCCGGGTTGGGAAAAGCTACCCGATCGTACGCCGCCACGACTGCGCGAGCTGCTAGCGAGGTGCCTGGCGAAGGAACTCAAAAGTCGCCTGCGCGATATCGGCGACGCGGGACTTGAGTTGAGCCAGATTGCAAGTAACCCAAGCATGGCTTCAACAGCCACCGCTCTGCCTGCAGGGGTGATCGGGATCCGCCGCTCACGGCTCGTGACGGCCACGATCGCAGGGTTGCTCGTCGCGTCGTTGGCGACGGGGGCCGCGGTCTGGAGCGTTATGCGCCCGGACCCTACTTCAGTCCAAGCTTCCAAGAGCAATCAAGGCGTGATTCGGACCACGCTTGAATTGCCGGCGGATGCACCGATCCGCGCCGCCCTCGGTGCCCGTATTGTCGGGGTGCCGTGGTTTGCACTTTCGGCGGATGGTTCCCGGTTGGCTTACGTGGGAGGCAATGTAGGTGAGACCATGCTGTACCTGCGGCCGATGGACCGGCTGGAGTCCAGTCCCTTGCCGGGCACTCGGGGCGCCCAAGCGCCTTTCTTTTCGCCTGACGGTCAGTGGATCGGCTTCTTTGCGGGCGGGAAACTCAAAAAGGTGCGCATTGGCGCAGCCCAGCCTGTGGTACTTTGCGATGCGCGAAACCCGATGGGAGCGAGCTGGGGACGCGACGGCACGATTTACTTCGCCGAGTCTGCGGCCAACGTTGCGGCCTTGAATCGCGGGCTGAAGCGCATCCGCGATTCCGGCGGCACGCCGGAGTGGTTGACGCATAACGAAAGCGACGCGAACATCGTCGGCCACGCCTGGCCCTGCGTGCTTCCCGATGGCAAGTCCGTGCTTTTCACCCTCGCCAGCTATTCGAAGGCTTCTGTGTCCATAGCCGCTCTCTCTCTCGAGACCGGCAAATGGAAGGTAGTACTTCGCCAGGCTGTCGCGCCGCGTTACGTTCCCACAGGACATCTATTGTTCCGGTCTTCCCAGACCGGCGGCTCCATGTACGCGGCGCGCTTCGATCTCGCTAGCCTGCAGGTCGTCGGTCCTCGCATCGCCGTCCTGCAGGTGGCCTTTACCCCGGCGCTGTCCGATACCGGCTGTCTCGTCGATGCTCCGTCCGCTTTGCAGGAGTCCGACGACTTGCAGCACCCCGAGCGCCCGCTGGTCTGGGTGGATCGCGACGGTGAGTCCGAACCATTGAAAGCTCCGCCGCGGCCCTATTACTCAGTTCGCCTCTCTCCCGACGGGAACCGCCTGGCAGTCACCATTGCTACCGAACGCGGGTACGACATCGGGTTTTACGATCTTGAGCGGGAGACCTTGTCTCGTCTGAACTTCGAAGGCTCGAACAGGAACCCTTTGTGGACACCCGATGGCCGGCGAGTCGTGTTTTCCTCCGATCACGGCGGGAAGGCATTCAACCTCTTCTCGGCGCCGGCCGATGGTAGCACCCAGCCACAGCGTCTGACGCAAAGCGATGCCAATCAATTTGCGACGTCCGTCGCGCCGGATGGGCGGACGCTGGCCTTTCTCCAGATTCAACCGACTACGGGTGGCGACATCTATACACTCCCATTAGACGGCGGTGGCAAGGCCGAGCCTTTGATTCAAACCGAGTTCTTCGAAACTGCGGCTGCGTTTTCCCCCGACGGTCGCTGGCTCGCATTTCACTCGGACGAGACGGGGCAACCGGAGGTTTTTGTCCAGTCCTATCCCGATCTGGCCGCCAAGTGGCAGGTTTCGAATCAAGGCGGCATTGCTCAGAGGTGGTCGCCGAAGGGTGATCAACTATTCTACCGAAATGGCGCAAGGATGTTTGCCGTTGCGATTGAAACCGAGCCCGATTTCAAGCCGGGCCGTCCCCAGCTTCTCTTTGAGAACCCTCTCGTGGAGTCTTCCCCGGCGTTCAGCTACGATATCTCAACTGATGGCCAGCGCTTTGTCATGCCTGGATTGCCGACGGCAGACCTAACTGAGGTCCGCCAGCTCATCGTCGTCCAGAATTGGTTCGAGGAACTGAGGCGGCTGGTGCCGGCCGAGGGCAACAAGTAAGTCTTCCTGACATCGGCCCTGCTCCGCTGGGGCAACGCGTCCAAACGACAAACTGCCATGCTCGATTTGAAATGCGATCAATGCGGGCGCGAGCTAACGGAGCCGGGTGCGCTGGTTTTCAGCCCACCAAAGGGCCAGGGCTGGTTGGTGGAGAAGTATCACCTCTGTGTCGATTGCTGGCAGGCCATTGCCGAGCAAGTGCGAAGCGGCAGGAGATCGACCGACGACGATCCGCGCTGACGCTCGTTTCGCTAACGTGCGACACCGCGACCGCGCTCAAAACCCCCGCGCCGCGCGGATGTCGTCGAAATCGCGGAGGTGGTAGTCGATTTGCGTGTATTCGAGCACCCGGCACAGGCCGCGTAAGGCCACGCCCATGCCGTCGGGTCCACTGAATCCGCCATACTGGCCGCCGGCTTTGACGTGCGGCTCGAGGTCCATGACGACTCCGGGGATGCCGCGGCGGCGAAGCTTTTCGTCGAGCTTGGGAAGCATGCCGCGCAGCTCCTTGAACACCGCTTCGTGGCCGCTGTCGCCCATGTCGGCTGGCACGAAGTGTTTCAGGGCCTCCTCGTCGACGTGATTCTGACGCTTGATCGGTTCGGGATGACGATAGTCTTTGATGTGCAGCCAGCCAAGGCCGGGCTTCATCATTTGGAACTGCGTGAGAATCTCGGCCGGGCCATAACCCTGGCAAGCCAAGTTGCCACCATCAAATACCAGCACGAGTGCGGGGTTGTTGACCTGGCGGTGTACCTCGGCCAATAGCTCACCGGTCTGGCCGACCAGGTTGGCCTCCAGCTCGACGCCGTACGTCAAGTCGCTGCGCAAACACATCTCGGCGATTTGGCCCAACTGGTCGACCGCCTGCGGCAGGTACTCGCGGGGGTCGGAGCCCTTGGGATGGTAGAAGGAGAAGCCGCGAATGAGCTTGGTTTCGAAGGCGTGCGCCATCTCGCAGGCTTTCTTGACTTCCTTCTCCAGATACTTCTTGAAAGGCACGTAGGCGTTCTTGGTGCCATCCTCGACGTCCAGCAGCTTGACCTTGCCGATCGGCGAGCCGATCGAAGCCACGTTCAGCCCGTACTCGTCCTCCAGATGGCGGATCGTTTGAATCTCGGACTTGCTGAGCTTCATGACGTTCTTGATGCCGTCGCCGGCGTCGATGAAGCGCAAGCTGTAGTATTGCAGGCCCAAGGCCGCCATCGCCGCGAACTGTTGCACGGCCGTTTTCTGATTCGCGGCCTCGTCTGCAAAACCGC
>CAZUPX010000659.1:0-9963 GCA_964622155.1 uncultured Planctomycetaceae bacterium
CAACGTGCAGGCGATGCTCGATTGCTCCGGAGTGCCCGCCGCGGCCTGTCGGGGTTGCGCGGACAAAAGCCACGAGACGAACACGATGAGCAACGAAACCGTGATGATGGCGGTGCCGATTACAACTTTGAATCCCATCGAGAATCCTCCTTGCAGACCGTTGGCAGGGGTATTAAGGCGCGTGGTGCGATCAAGACTCCGAAATGTTGAGTATGCCGGCAGTCGCGCGGCATTTGTTGTTGCCCGTGCAGCCGCCGACAAGTTCTTCGAGCGCTGAGCGGGCTTGTTCGAGCTCGGCGATTTTTTGCGTCAGCTCCACGATCTTTCGCTGGGCACGTCGCTTGAGCGGCGCACAGCCCCGCCCGCCTTGGTCCAGGGTCGACAGCAGCTCGCGAATCTCCTTGAGCGTGAAGCCAAGACGCTGCGCGCGGCGAATCGCTCGCACCCGCGCCACGTCGCTGGCCATATACTGTCGATACCCGGACGCACGGCGCTCGGGCATCCGAAGCAGACCGCGCCGCTCGTAATACCGCAGCGTCTCGACGTTCACTTCCGCCCGTCGAGCCAATTGGCCGGTTGTCAATGCCGACATCGTTTCGGTCCCCGTAATCCCTGGTCGTCGTGCTCGCGAGGTGCGCGCCCGCAATGTCAGTATACGGGCCGGACTATGGTACGGAGTCAAGGGCGAAACCGAGACAAGTCGCCGCGGCGCCGCCGGCCGCGAACCAGCACTTGCCCGATCCCGTCTATAGGATGAAAATGCCCCTTGGAAATCAATGAACTTTTTTGGGAGCGCGGGCGAATGCCAAGTTGCGTGTTGGCGTATTCGGGCGGATTGGACACCTCGGTCATCCTGGGGTGGCTGCGCGACGAAGGCTATGAAGTCCACGCGGTCTATGTGGACCTTGGGCAGCCGTGCGAGGACCGCGACGCGACGCTGGCTAAGGCTCGTTCCTGCGGCGCCGCCAGCGCCCGGCTGGTCGACGCCCGCGAGGAGCTGTGCCGCGACTTTGCTTTTCCGGTCCTGCAGTGGCAAGCCAAATACGAGGGCGTCTACCTTTTGGGCACGGCGATCGCGCGGCCGCTGATCGCCAAAGTCTGTCTTCAGGTCGCCCGAGAGGTCGGTGCCGATGCATACGCCCACGGTGCCACGGGCAAGGGCAATGACCAGTGCCGTTTTCAATTGACGGCCGACGCGCTGAACCCGGCGGTGACGGTCATCGCGCCCTGGCGGATGGAAAAATTCCGGGCCCTGTTTCCCGGCCGCAGCGAGATGATCGCCTACTGCCAGAAAAAAAACATTCCGGTCAAAGCGTCCGTCGACAAGCCATACAGCTCCGACGAAAACTGCCTGCACATCAGCTACGAAGCCGGCAAGCTGGAAGACCTGACCGTCAACGGCGTCGAACTCGTTGACTTCGGGATGACCGTGTCGCCGCAGCAAGCGCCGGACAAGGTCGAGAAGGTCACGATCGAATTTGTTTCCGGAGTCCCCACGACCGTCAACGGGCGAAAGCTCGGCGCCAGCGCTGTTGTCAAGGAGCTCAATGAGATCGGTGGGCGCAACGGAGTCGGTCGCATCGACGTTGTCGAAAGCCGATTCGTGGGCATGAAGAGTCGCGGCGTCTACGAAGCCCCCGGCATGACCATGCTGTATGCCGCCCATCGGGCCGTCGAACAACTCACCATGGACCGCGACCTGATGCACCTGCGAGATCGTCTGTCGCCCGAGGTTGCGGAGATGGTGTACTACGGTTTTTGGTACACGCCCAAGATGGATTCGCTGTTGGCATTCATTCGCGAAGCTCAAAAACCACTCACCGGCCAGGTGACGCTCGACCTCTACAAGGGCAACATCGCGATCGACAGCCGCACGAGCCCGCAAAGCTTGTACGACGAAGGGATTGCCAGCATGGAAGGAGGTGGAAGTTACAACCAGACGGACGCCGAAGGTTTCTTGCTCATCGCTGGACTGCCCGTGCGCGTTCAAGGCCGCGTCAATCCGCGAAAGTTTTAAGAGCAACGTCTTCTGGACCGCGACGGGCAATCTAAACACGAAGGCACGAAGGAGTCACAAAGGTAACCAAGACGAATCTTGATTCCATGTCAGGCAAGTACCTGGCCTGCTATTCCAATGCAAACGATTCTTGGTGTCCTCGCCTTCGTGCCCTTCGAGTCTTTGTGGTTAATTTTCCTTGTTGCGTGTCAAAAAAGCCTGAGCGCGCAGCAGCTTCGCACGGAAAACCTCTTCCTTCAATTCGACTTCGGGCTAGAATCTAGTGGACCGTCGCGGTGCATCCGCTTGATATCGACCTCGCGCTACGAAAGTGTCCGCGATGAACGTGCTAGTGATTGGCAACGGCGGGCGCGAACACGCGCTGGCCTGGAAGATATCGAAGAGCCCGCGTGTCGAGCGGGTGTTTGTCGCTCCCGGCAACGCCGGAACGGCTGCCGACGCCGAAAATGTCGATATCTCGCCCCTTGATTTCTCGCGGCTCATCAAGTTTGCCAGGCAGAATAACGTCGAGCTGACGGTCGTCGGCCCGGAATTGCCGCTGGCCAAGGGCATCGTCGACGCCTTCAACGAATCGCGGTTGCGGATATTTGGCCCGCGAGCTTCGGCCGCCGAGTTGGAGGGGAGCAAGGTCTTCTGCAAAGACATGCTTCGCCATGCCGACGTGCCCACGGCCGACTACCAGGTGTTTCGCAACGCCGACCATGCCACCACGTTTCTCAAAGATCGAGAAGACGTGCCCGTGGTTGTGAAGGCCGACGGACTGGCCTCGGGCAAAGGGGTGTTCGTCTGCGCTACGCGGGCCGAGGCGATCGAAGCGGTTAAGCGGATCGGCCGAAACAAGGAATTCGGCGACGCCGGCAACCAGATCGTCATCGAGGAACGACTCGATGGCCAGGAAGCCAGTGTGCTGGCGATCACCGACGGCCGCACGATTCTCACGCTTCCCCCGGCCCAGGATCACAAGCGAGCCTGGGACGGCGACACCGGTCCCAACACCGGTGGCATGGGGGCCTATTGCCCGGCACCGCTGGTGACCGACGACCTGCTGCACTTGATCGAGGAGCAGGTGCTCGTGCCCACGGTGCACGCCATGAAGCGCGCGCGGCGGCCCTTTCGCGGCGTGTTGTATGCCGGGTTGATGGTTACCAATCAAGGCCCCAAAGTCCTCGAATACAACGTTCGCTTTGGCGATCCCGAGTGCCAGCCGATTCTGATGCGACTGGAAAGCGACCTGGTGGACTTGATGGACGCCACGGTGGACGGCCGGTTGGAGGAGCTGGAGCCGCTGCGTTGGGATCCGCGATCGGCGGTCAGCGTGGTGATGGCCAGCGAGGGCTATCCGGGCGAGTACGAGCGAGGCTTTCCGATTCGCGGGCTGGACGAGGCCGCCAAAATTCCCAACGTGAAAGTGTTTCACGCCGGCACCGCCACGGTCGACGGCCAGGTGATGACCAACGGCGGCCGCGTGTTGGCCGTGACCGCGCTTGGCCAATCGATTCCGGCGGCAAAGCTGCAAGCCTACACGGCCGTCAAGTGCATTCGCTGGAAAGGCGCCTGGTGCCGCAAAGATATTTCCGACAAATCGCTGGAATCGGTGCGGTAAGATGGAATGGTAGACGGGAGACAGGAGACGGCAGACGGGCGAACGAGAACAAACGCCTGATATTCGATTCGATTTGAAGAGGCATTTCCCCTGTCTGCCGTCTACTGTCTCCCGTCCGTCACACATCCTCATCCCGCACGTCGTCGCCGTAGCCGGGCGGAAAGGGACTCTTGGGTGTCGTAGCGTCCGGCGACGATGGGCCGCTGGCGTCGGCTTCCAATCCAAATTGCTTCAGCCAGAACTGAACTTCGCCTTCAGACATCGGCTCGGACGGCTTTTGATTCCCCTGCGACTGTCGACTCGATGGCGTCGCATCTTGCCGGGCGCGCTCGATCCGCTTGTGGACGATTTCGGCATACCAGCGGTCGCTGTCGATGGGCTTGGCGCGGCGCCGGCGCGCGGCCCGGTGCAGGCGATGATCGCTAGAGACAATCGTCAGCCGCCGCGGAGCCGAATCAGCCACGATCAACTGCTCGATCAACTCGTCGGCTTCCGAACCCTTCTCGGCAAACCGGACTCTGAGTCCACGGTGAACCACGGTGCGCGGCAAGCCGGGCGGAGCTTCGCGCGCGTCGAAGACGACGGTCGTCTCGGCTAGCTCGCGAGGTTCCAGGGACTCGACCAGAAAGTTCAGTAGAGCGTTGCGCGAGCGCTCCAGTCCACCAGACCCGCGACCGCGCCCCAAGATTCCACTGGCGTGCAACAGGTTGTAACCATCGATAATGAGCGCCATGACCTTCCGTCTGTCGTCTGTAGGCGGCCTCAGTGGGGCCGGAGGCGCCGAACCGTGCATTCCGCCGTCGCCGACCCAGGCGAAAAGCTACTATCGCGCAGATACCGGGCGCCGGCTGTCGTGCTCTGGCACGACCTGATACTTGATTCGGCCGCCGACGATTACCGTGTCCGCGCGACCGGTGAGCTTCCAGCCGGAAAACGGAGTGTTACGGCTCTTGGAGCGGAACTTTGCCGGGTCCACCGTCCATCGCACGGCCGGATCGATGACCGTGACGTCGGCGTCGGCCCCGACGCGCAGCGTGCCCTTCGCGTGTTGGATGCCCAGAATGCGAGCCGGGTTGATCGTCATTTTCTCAAGCGCCGCCGACCACTCCAAGTGTCCCGGCTCGATCAACTGCGTGACCACCAGCCCCAACGCCGTCTCGAGTCCCACGATGCCGAACGGGGCCAGGTCGAGCTCGCACATTTTCTTTTCCAAAGCATGCGGCGCATGGTCGGTACAAATGACGTCGATCGTGCCGTCGCGCAGGCCGGCGATGCACGCGTCTATATGTTTCTGCGATCGCAGCGGGGGGCTCATCTTGCAGTTCGAATCGAACGACCGCAGCTTCTCGTCGGTCAGCGTGAAATGGTGTGGACAAACTTCGGTCGTCACACGCACACCGCGACCCTTCGCCCGGCGAATCAAGTCGACGCTGCCGGCGCTGGAGACGTGCATCATGTGCACCCAACCACCGGTGGCATCGGCCAACGCGATATCGCGGGCGGTCATCACGTCCTCGGCGACCGCTGGCATGCCCGGTAGTCCCAGCACGAGCGAAACCAGCCCCTCGTGCATCACACCCCCCTGGGTCAACTCGCGGTCCTCGGCATGGTTGAGGATCGGCTTGTCGAACATGCGGCAATACTCGAGCGCCCGGCGCATCAGCTCGGCGTCGTAGACCGGCGCCCCGTCGTCGCTAAAGGCCACGGCGCCGGCCTGGATCAACTGGCCCAACTCGGCCAACTCCTTGCCTTCGCGGTTCTTGCTCACGCAGGCCACGACATAGACGTTGCACGCCTCAGCCAGGGCGGCCTGATGCAAAACGAACTCGACCGTGGCCTGCGTATCGATGGGCGGCTCGGTATTGGGAATGCAGGCGATGGAAGTGAAACCGCCGGCCACGGCTGCTTTCGCACCCGTTGCGATCGTCTCGTCCTCTTCGCGCCCCGGCTCGCGCAGATGAACGTGCATGTCGATCAGTCCGGGCGCGACGATCTTGCCCGACACATCGATCACGTGTTGCCCACCGGTGGCCACGGCATCGTAGGCCGCCACGCGGCCGTCTTCCAACAGCACGTTGGTGATGCGGTCCAACTTTTGCGCCGGATCGATCACGCGACCGCCTTCGAGCAGGATGGGACGGATGTTTCGCATCAGAGACCAGGGGCTAGGGGCTGGGGACCAGGGTAAGAACAGAACACATATTCGTTAGTTGGTTCGCTTTTGAATTCAATTGTCGTAGCTCTTCCGGTTGTCACTTGTCCTCGTCTCTAGCCCCCAGCCCCTGGCCTCTAGCCCCTCTCTCCTAATATCAGCCACAAGACAGCCATCCGCACCGCCAGGCCGTTGGTCACTTGCTCGAGAATTGCCGAATGTGGTCCGTCGGCAACGTCCGGCGTAATCTCAACGCCGCGGTTGATCGGGCCGGGGGCCATGATCAGGATATTCGGCTTGGCACGCTGCAGCCGCTCGCGATTCATAGCGTACAAGTGGGCATACTCGCGGACCGATGGAAACGGCCGCGTTGTCTGCCGCTCGAATTGGATGCGAAGCAAGTTCAGCACATCGCAGCGCGGCAAGATCGCGTCCAGATCGAAGGCCACTTCGACGCCGAGCTCTTCCCATTGCCTGGAAACCAACGTCGCCGGGCCACAGACGATTACATGGGCCCCCAGCTTTTTCAGACCCCAAATGTTGCTGCGGGCCGTGCGGCTGTGGGCGATATCTCCGACCAGCGCCACCGTCAGGCCTTCCACCCGGCCCAATCGCTCGCGAATCGACAGAATGTCCAGCAGCCCTTGCGTCGGATGCTCGTGGGCGCCGTCGCCGGCATTGATGACCGTGCAGGCCACGTTTTCGGCCAGCAGATGAGCAGTGCCGGGCGTGCGGTGCCGTACGATGATGGCATCAATGCCCATCGCCTCGATGTTCTTGGCCGTGTCGATGAACGTCTCGCCCTTCGACAGGCTGCTGCCGGACGATGAAAAGTCGACCGTATCGGCGCCCAGCCGCCGCGCCGCCAACGAAAAGCTGGTACGGGTACGGGTGGACGGCTCAAAGAACAGATTCGCGCACGTCCGGCCGGCCAGCAGCGGAACCTTTCGTGAACAGTTGGCCGTCGCTTCTTTGAACGCGGCCGCGCTGTCCAGAATAATCGTGATCTCTTCGGCCGACAGGCTCTCAATATCCAACAGATGCCGCCGAGACCAGGCGGCCGGTACGACACTGAGGTCGACCGATTCAATGCTCATGGGCTGGCGCCCTCCTCGATAGCTCAACACGACATCCTTGCGATCGCGCGCGGTTTTTTTTGTCAGCGCGGCCGAAAAACTTCGATCCGCCTGTCGTGCCAACATGGAAAACCGAGCCGCGCACCACCGGCCATCGATTCTAACGCGCCGCCGCCCGACTGAAAAGCAAGCCCCCGAAACGATGATTTGGCGGCGAGATCACCAGGAAGCGGCCGATGTATAATCGGTCCATGTCCGCCTTTCAGCCGCCGAAAGTCCTCATCTTGGCCTCGACCGAGGAATCCCACGGCCATATTTGCGATGCGCTGGCTGGTGCCGCGGAAATTATTTGCCGGCTCGGCGACGGAGGCGCCACAGACCTACCCTTCGATGTTCTCATCACCGACCTGTCGTCCGACGCCGCGGAAAAACAGAGCGGTGTTCCGATCTGTCGTGAGAACGAAGAACATTGGGGCCGACCGAAGGTCACCGTGCTGGGAGTGGGACCGGCGACGGCGGCGTGGGCCGATCTGGCACTGAGCGAAGACTTCACGCCGAGAGAGCTGCGTTTGGCCTGCACGCTGCTCGGCGAAATCAGTCGGCTGCGCGCCCAGCGTGACGAGGCCGCTCAGGCGGGCCACGAAAACCGTCAATTGGCGAACACCGACCCGTTGACCGCGCTGCCGAATCGCCGTGCGTGGGACTCGCAGCTTGAAACGCTATGTCGCCGTGCGGAGGCCGCGCCCTTTTGGCTCGCAATCGCCGATCTGGATGGCTTCAAGCCAATCAATGACCGGTGCGGACTGGCGGTCGGGGACAGCGTGCTCAAACGGGTCGCCGAATCGCTGGCCCATAGCGTACGGCGCGACGATCTGGTGGCCCGTTTGGGGGGCGACGAATTTGGAGTCTTGCTCGGTGGAATCGACGAAACTACAGCCCGAAATGTGCTCGATCGGCTGCGAAGGGCGGTGGCCGATCTTGGCCACGCCGATCAGGTCGGCCCCGTCACGGTCAGCATCGGATACGCGAAGTCCAACGGGCCAGGCCTCAACGGCGCCGAACTGCTGGCCGCTGCCGAACGAGGCCTGCGCCGCGCGAAGCAAGCCGGCGGGAATTGCGTTTGTTCCGGCGACATTTGAGAAGTAGCCGACGACTGTGACGCAGGTCCGACCTCACAGCGGCCAGCCACAGATCTCGTCAGTTTCGCTGACCCCATCCTACTCCATCCGCCAGCGCACGTTGAACAGCCAGGCCATTGTCGCCAACAGGGCGCCATTGAACGCCAAATAGAAGGCCACGAACACGAGAAAGAACGTCCAATCGGCGTCAACCACCTTTCCGCCCGGCATCATGGTGTCGATCGGCAGGTTGAAGGCGGCGGCAAAGGGACTGGTGAAGCTGGCCTCGGCGGCCACGCGCGACGCCGCCGTGTTGGCAAAGAACGTGTTCGCGAAATAACTCACGGCCAAAGGAGCCGTGAACAGCACGACGATCACTAGGTACGTGCTCATCAGGCTGATCGACGTCTTGCGAAACACCACCGAAGAGAATAAAGCCACAGTTGCCGTCGTCACGCATACCAGCAGCACGATGGCGATGTAGGACAATACCGTCAGGATATTGCTCCAGTAGGTATTGACCATGACGACGGCCAGCAGCAGCGGCCACAACAGGAACATCGTCAATACGCTCGACACGCGCAAGCCCGAAAACAGCTTGGCCCACAGGATCTGGCCGGAGGAGAGAATCGTGGTCAGCAGCAGGTCGAGCGTTTCGCGTTCCCGCTCGCTGGTCACGCTGCCGGCCGAAAACACCGGACCGACCAGCATGTTGAACAGCACGACGTACGAGATGTACCACGGTGCCAGTTCGGGCCAGGCATAGAGAAACACGGCCATCAGCGGAATGGCCAGCAGCATGCTGACCTGAATCACCACGCGCAGCATGAGCGTGCCCTGACTGAAAATCTCGCTGCGCATTTCCTTGTCGAACACCGGATTGGCGCCATCGGCCAACAGGTCGTTGCGTTTCGTGGGTGCAAAGAGCCAATCGGGAAACTGGTCGCTTTGGATCACCAGACCCATCGCCTGCTTGGCCTCGACGTCGAGGTCGACGACATCCTTCCCCTCGCTGCCCACGTCGGGCGGGTGTAGCAGTCGAGCCGCGGTCTGATAAAACAGCCAGGCGCAAATCACGGCGCAGAAAACCGGCAACACGGTGACGGTCACCAGCAGCCGAAATTGACCCTGCCCACCCAGCGCGATCCAGATCAGTACCCCTAAAAGCGCCAACGGCAGGATCAACAAGTAGCTCACCACCAGCGACGCGGATGTGCGGCGAAAATAGCTGCTGGCGGCCAGGCTGATCAGGCCGAACGTAATGACCGAAAGAATTAGACCCAGATACGCCGCCAAGGCTTCGTACAGCGAAACACCTCCCAGCGGCAGGCAGAGCATCACAATCGGCAGCGACGCAAAAATCAACATCAGCAAATGTGCCAGTGACGCAAAGAGTTTTCCCAACACAATCGCACCGGGCCGCAATGGGCTGGCCAGCAGCATCTCGTAGCTCTTGCGTTCCTTCTCACCAGTTATCGCTCCCGCGGCAAAGCTGGGAGCCATCATCGACGCCAGCAGGTATTGGCCCAAAAAGACCAGGTTGACCAGGCGGCGAGCCGCTTCAGGGTTCGTCAGGTCGAGTTGTCGCTCGCGCGGCCAGGCCAACAGCACAACAACACCCAAGATGCCCAGGTAGAACAACAACAGCACAAACGCCCGCGTCATCCGCAGGTTAACCAGCAATTCGCGCTGCAGTACGGGGTTTTCGAAGAGATACATGATCTTGAGTCCGGCGTCGACGTTCCTCAGCCGGCATCATAGCACGCCGTACACCAGCCCGACGCGCGACACAGCATACCAACCCGACGCGCAAGCAAGGGATTCTTATCTTTGGTGCTCTAAAGAACCCCTCGCTGGCGCGTTTTGATGTTGCGCTTTTGAGGTGCGACAGTGAAAATCGCCCTGAAAACGCGACGGTAAGCGTGCTAATCACCCGTTTTCTCAAACGAATCGTGAAGCGATCTATCCTCTTGCGTGCCAACGCAATACTTAGCAGT
>CAZUPX010000660.1:0-2079 GCA_964622155.1 uncultured Planctomycetaceae bacterium
CGCGACTGGCTGTTCAGCCGACAGCACTACTGGGGTGAGCCATTTCCAATCCTACACGAGCTGGACGCCGACGGCCGCTTGACTGGTCTGACGAGGGCCGTGAGCGAAAGTCAACTGCCGCTCGACCTGCCTGAGATCTCAGACTTTCAATCGCACGGCAGTCCGGAGCCGCCGCTGGAGCAAGCGCCCGAGAGCTGGCTGTATCCGACGATCGATGGCGTGCGCTACAAGCGTGAAACCAACACCATGCCCCAATGGGCCGGCTCGTGCTGGTACTATCTGCGGTTCCTCGATCCGCACAACAACCGCGCGCTGGTCGACCGCGAGATTGAAAAGGCCTGGATGCCGGTCGACATCTACATCGGCGGCGCCGAACACGCGGTGCTGCATTTGTTGTATTCACGGTTCTGGCACAAGGTGCTGTACGACCGCGGGCTGGTCGCCACCAGCGAGCCGTTCCAGCGGCTAATCAACCAGGGGATGATCCTGGGCGAGATGGAATTGACCGGCTATCAGCAGTCGTTTGGCAATTGGGCCAGCTCCACCGCGGTCGAGGACGACGATGAGGGTAACGCCGTGTTTAAGTCGACCGGCGAGGCAGTGAAGGCGGTCCGCGTTCCGTTCGACGCGGCCGAAAAGTCGGACGAAGGATTCGTGCTCAAATCGGACCCGAGCGTACGGCTTGAGAGCCGTGCCTACAAGATGTCCAAAAGCCGCGGAAACGTGGTCAACCCGGACACCGTGGTGCGCGAGTACGGCGCCGATGCTCTGCGGCTGTACGAAATGTTCATGGGACCGCTGGAAGCCACCAAGCCGTGGAGTATGGAAGGGGTCAACGGGGTGCGCGGATTTTTGGACCGCGTATGGCGCACGATCACCAGCGAGCGCAGCGAGACGCTGGAACTCAACCCGGCGGTGCAGGACGTCGAGCCGACGGCCGAGCAGAATCGCGTGCTGCACAAAACGATCCACGGCGTAACGCAAGACCTGGAACGGATGTCGTTCAACACGTCGATCGCCAAGCTGATGGAGTTCACGAACTTCTTCCTGAAGTGCGACGTGCGTCCGCGTTCAGCCATGGAAAAGCTGGTGCTGCTGCTGGCTCCGCTCGCGCCGCACATCGCCGAGGAGGTGTGGCAATTGCTCGGCCACAAGGAGTCGTTGGCTTACGAGCCGTGGCCCGAGTTCGATCCGGCGGCGGTGCACGAAGACAGCATCGAAGTGCCGGTGCAGATCAATGGCAAGTTGCGGGCCCGCATTACGGTGCCGGTCGGCTCCTCAAAAGAAGACCTGGAGCAAGCCGCGAAAGCCGACAATCGAATTGCCGAGCTTGTGGCCGACAAGATGATCGTCAAAGCAATCGTCGTTCCCGGTCGAATGGTTAATTTCGTCGTCAAGTAGTCGAGAGGTTTCCGTCGCGACCAGTTCTTCGTCCACTTCACTGAACACTGATCACTGACAACTATCCTATGCGCAACGTGATTACCCTCGTGCTGGGCGGCGGTCGTGGCGCGCGGCTCTATCCGCTGACCAAGTACCGCTCGAAACCGGCCGTGCCTTTGGCGGGCCAGTATCGCTTGATCGACATTCCGCTATCGAACTGCATCAACAGCGGCCTGAATCGCATCTACGTGCTCACGCAGTTTAACTCGGTCAGCCTGCACCGCCACATCCGGCGAGCGTACAACTTCGATCACTTCAGCGCCGGTTTTGTCGAGATTCTGGCCGCGCAGCAGACGATCGAGGCCACCACCTGGTATCAAGGTACAGCCGACGCCGTGCGGCAAAACCTGCGCTACGTCGACCAGCCCGAGTACGACCATGTGCTCATCCTCTCGGGCGATCAGCTCTACCGCATGGACTTCCGGCAGATGATGGAAGTGCACCGCGCGTCGAAGGCCGATGTGACGATTGCCGCCCTTCCGGTCGATCGCCAGACGGCCAAGAGCATGGGACTTATGCGAGTCGACCAGGCGGGTCGCGTGGCCGGTTTTCTGGAGAAGCCGCAGACCGATCGCGAAATGGACATGGTGCGGACCGATCCGGCCTGGATCGACGCTCAGGGCATCGAGAGCCGCG